>JAVHRJ010000601.1:0-1617 GCA_036171595.1 Bacteroidales bacterium | reverse complement strand
TTAAACCAGCAAAAAAATTTGCTGGTTTTTTTATTGAAAACAGAATTGTTATACAACAAATAATCAATCCTATTTCTTCTAAAAAACCAACCCAATTATGAAAATCTAAGAACTTGCTCAAAAGTTTACAAATCTTCTATGGTTTTCTTATCTTGATGTGTTGGAATTAGAAATAATTTCGGTTACTTTTGGTTTTAATTATTAGAAAGTCACAATCTTATTTTTTTTAAAATGTAAAAATGTGACTTTCAAATTTATATAAATTTTTTAAATTTCAATTTTGAAAAAATATTTTATTGTTTACAAACCCTTTTTACTGTTTTTAGGTAAATTTTTATTGACTTATTTGCTATTGACATTCGTATATCAAAGTTATCTTGGACAATTTGACGCAAACAAAAATGAGACCGACAGTTTTACAAAATTAGTGGCAAAACAAACTGAAGACGTTTTACTCCTCTTTAATTGCGAAGTCAAAACCGTGCCAAATTCTAAAGAGCCGTCTGAAATTTTATACTACAACCAAAAACCAATTGCACGAATTATAGAAGGTTGCAACGCTTTGAGTGTTATCATTCTTTTCATATCATTCATCATTGCCTTTTCGGGTAAAATCAAACCAACTGTTTTATACATTATTAGCGGAAGCATTCTCATTCATATTCTCAATATATTCAGAATTGCTCTTTTGTGTGTTTTGATTTACTATTATCCAAAACAGCAACATTTTTGGCACGGGGTTGCATTTCCACTATTTATTTACGGAGTAGTTTTTGTGTTGTGGATTATTTGGGTCAATAAATTTTCAAATTATGCTAAAAAAACTGTTCAATCATAAAATACGAATTGCATTGGCACTATTTTTTGTTCTCGTGTTGGTTCTAATTCGAGCCTACGAGGACAGTTTGTTTTATGACCCTTTTTTGGATTATTTCAAGTCACAATATTATAATTTACCCCTTCCAGAAATCGAAAATATCCAATTAATTTTAGGCTTCTTTTTCAGATATTTTCTAAATACTGCATTGTCATTAGGTCTAATTTACATTATTTTTAAAGACATTGATGCTGTAAAATTTGCTTCCGTTTTGTATTTTATTTTTTTCGTAATCCTTTTAGCTGCTTTCTTTTTTATTCTTTTAAATGATGGAAAAACCCATAAAATGGCACTGTTTTACATCAGACGATTTCTGATTCAACCTATTTTTTTGTTGTTGTTTCTTCCGGCATTTTATTATCAAAAGCAAAAGAACTAATTTTGGATTTACCCAACTGACCAATAAAAGCGATGTTTATTTCGTTATATATACAAATCACCAATTAAAAAGCTATGTTTAAAAATGGTTTTCGAATAATAGCATTCCTATTTATTGTCACTTCGGCAGTTGCACAAACACAAACCGAAATAATTCCACCTTATAACATCAAAACCGTTTCTTTTGTACAAAGCAACGAAAATGTGATTCCAATTTTTAAATTAGGCGATGGATTCCAATTTCAATTTGATGATTTATTTGGCAACGAAGCCAATTATTATTTCGAAATTGTGCATTGTGACTACAATTGGAATCCAACAGATATCCCAAAAACCGAGTATATGAAAGGTTTCGATGGGCA
>JAVHRJ010000600.1:0-1624 GCA_036171595.1 Bacteroidales bacterium | reverse complement strand
ATAATGAGTCTGCTGTCCCATTTGAAAGGAAAAGACAAAACGGCATTATTTTTTCTTATTGTAGCTGCTGCTGCAATCTATTCTTTTGCGGCACTTCTTGATCCGTTTATTAATTTGTGGGATGAAAGATTTCATGCATTAGTGGCCAAAAATCTGATGAACCACCCTTTAATGCCTACACTTTATGATGATCCTGTACTTAATATTCCTTATGACTCATGGGTTCGCAGCCATGTATGGGTGCATAAGCAACCTTTATTTTTATGGCAAATTGCCTTAAGTTTTAAAATTTTTGGCATAAATGAATTTGCACTCAGACTACCAAGTGTAATAATGTGTTCAATATTTGTAGCTATCAGTTATCGCACCGGGAAACTTTTAGTAAATAAAAACGTTGGATATTATTCCGGGTTATTACTTGCGTCTTCATTTTATTACATAGAGTTAGTGGCTGGTAGGCAACCATTGGATCATAATGATCTTTCATTTATTGTGTACATCTCTTTAAGTTTCTGGGCATGGATAGAATATATTCATTCTCCCAAAAAAAAATGGCTAATATTAATAGGTTTGTTTTCGGGGTTCAGCATCCTTTGCAAATGGCTGGTAGGTCTATTAATTTATTTGGCATGGTTTGTATATATTTTTCAAAAAGAAAAATGGAAAATCAATAAATATAAAGAATTTACCATTTCGTTACTGATAACATTTTTGATTAGTGTTCCTTGGCAGATATTTATTTTTCTGAAATACCCTTTTGAAGCTAAGATGGCGTATGGATTAAATATAAATCATTTTATTACACCACTAGACGGGCATAGCGGAACAAAGTGGTATTATCTTGATATTATAGGAGACCAATTTGGGAAAATAGCCTCCTTTTTTATTATTCCGGCACTGTATATTTTTTACCAGCGAATTTTTTGTAAAAAAGTGTTTATATCGCTATTGGTTGCAATAATTACAGTATATATTTTTTTCACTATGGCACAAACCAAAATGTCTGCATTCACTCTGGTGGTTTCCCTGCCGGTATTTTTAGCTTTAGGATGTTTAATTGATTATTTGGTCTCAACAATATTAAAATCAAAATGTTCTCCTTGGCTAAGTAAAAGCATCGTATTCCTGCTATTTTTATATGTACTCATGATGAGAATTGACTTGGTTGAACTTTCAGAGAGGCACACATTGTCTTATGAACACAATTATTTAACTCGTGAAATGAGCCACAATAAAAACATTTTGCAGAATTTAAACTTGCCTAAAAATACTGTTTTGTTTAATGCACGGGGCGGTATTTACATTGAAGCTATGTTTTATTCGGGACTCCCTGCATACGGATTTTTCCCTTCAGAAGCACAATATCATGAATTAAAAAATAAAGGGAGAAAAATTGCCATTTTTAATGCGGGAGAATACGATTTGGAACCATTCCTAAAAAATGCACCGGATATAATTTTTATTCAGAAATATCTTAAAGGAAATGATTAAAGGCAATGTCTATTTGTCCCTAAAAAATTGCATTACAAAATTTAGTTTAATTAAAAATATAGGACTTTGTACTGCTTAATAATTGCAAATTTTATGGTATTTGAATAATTTGAAAAGATTCCCATTCTAAAGC
>JAVHRJ010000599.1:13008-30698 GCA_036171595.1 Bacteroidales bacterium | reverse complement strand
AATAATTTTACCATTTGTTATTTCGAATTTTTTAAGGGCTAGTTTAAAATTTGAAGAACTTGTGTCGGTGGTTGATGTTGAATCGGTTGATGGTTTCATAATATCCCAATTTGCTTTACCACCTTTTAAAACTCTAATATGTATATTAGGATTTGTTAACTCAATACCTTTTATTTTAATGTTATCGCCAAACACACTTATTAAATCGAGTTCTGTTGTTAGTTTTTCGAATTTTACTAAAGTGTCTTTTTCAAAATCATTTACGCCAATAATTATTAAATTATTTAGTTCGAGATTTAAATTTGGAAACGAGTGAAAAATTCCAAGGTTAATTTCGCCAAAATCAACTTTTGCATTTAAATTATTATTGATTTCTGTCTTTGCAAATTCAATAATTTTACCTTTAAAAATAAATGGAACAGCTATTAAAAAAGCAAGTAAAAGAATAAAAGTTATTCCTAAAACTTTTAATATTTTTTTAAAGATTTTCATAAGATTTTTATTTTTTTATTTAACGTAAAATTAATATTTAATTATTTTAAATTTAATGAAAAAGAAAAAATAATTGTAATATATTGTTCAGATTAATTTGAGGTTTAATGGACTTAAATAATTTTAGTAGAATGAATAAATCTAGTTGTTCTTTAATTTAAGTTTATATTTAAGAGATGGCTCAAGAAATAAAACAAAAACAATAAACGTAACAAACAATAAACTATTAAATAATAAGGTATTTGTTAAAGATTCAATTTTTACAATTTGTGAAATTAAATAAATTGCAAAGGCAACTATAAAATAAATTCCAATTCGAATTAAAGGGTAATTAACTTTATAAAAGATATTTCCTAGTAAGAAAGATACAATCATCATTGCAAAATAACAAATTAAAGTTGCCCATGCAGCTCCCATGTAGCCCATAATTGGAATTAACCAGAAATTTAAGCCAATTGTTATTATGGCACCAAATATAGCCAAATAAGCTCCCCAACGTGTTTTGTTTGTAAGTTTATACCATATCGAAAGATTAAAAAATATTCCAAGAAATAAATTTGCAAGTAATAAAATTGGTACTACTTTCAAACCAGAACGGAAATTTTCGCCAATAAAATATTTTATAATATCTAAATATAACAATACACCTAAAAATATTATTAAACCAAAAATTATAAAATATTTCATCACTTCGGCATATAATTCTTTGGCGTTGTTCTCTTTAGCTTGACTAAAAAAGAATGGTTCGGCGGCATACCTAAAAGTTTGAATAAAAAGTGTCATTAATATTGCAACTTTATAATTTGCCCCATATATGCCCAATTGTTCCATTGCAGTCGAAGTATCAGTTAATAGTCGCTTTAACATGGCTCTATCAAAAGTTTCGTTAACCATTCCAGCTAATCCAGCAATTAATAAAGGAAGAGAATATAAAATTATTTTTTTCCAAATTACTACATCAAAACTCCATTTTATTTTCATTGATGGTAAAAGCAAAATAAATGTAACTATGCTTGCTATCATATTTGAAACAAATATATATCCAACTCCTAATGTTGGATTATAAATCCAATTAGGTATAAGTTGTCCTTTTTTTATTAAATATGGACATAACACTAAGTAGAATAAATTTAGTCCAATAAATAATAAGATGTTAGCAAGTTTTATTAATACAAATTTTAATGCCTTATTTTGTTGTCTTAAATAAGCAAATGGTATAGCTGTTAAAGCATCAAAACCAATTATTACACCTAACCAAATAATGTATTCGTAATGTTCGCTATATTGCATTATTGAAGCGATTGGTTTTGCAAATAAAACAACTAGTATAATAAAAAAAGAAGATGATATAAAAAGTGAAATTAATGATGTTGAATAAACTTTAATATTACCTTTTTCACTTTCCCAAAAACGGAAAAAACCGGTTTCCATACCATAAGTTAAGATAATTATTAAAAATGATAAATAAGCATAAAGTTCTGTAACAACTCCATATTGTTGTGGCGAAAAAATGTTAGTATAAAGCGTTACTAAAAAATAATTTAGCAATCGTCCAACTATACTGCTTAATCCATAAACAGCAGTTTGCCCAGCCAATTGTTTTATTTTTCCCAAAACGAAATTTTTAAAGCGTAAAAATATTCAAAAAATCAGATAAATTAGTAAAAAATAAAATTTTATAATAATTTGATTTTTAGCTTAATGTTAAAAATATTTAATTAAGGTGGGTTCTAAAAATTAATAAATTTCGTCATTGCTGGCTTGAACCGCAATCTCACGTTACGCTAATTTAAAGTGGATTATTCGCTTCGCTCATGAGACTGCGGAGTTTACACTGAACTTTGCGAATGTGCTTAGTTCCTGCTTTTGCAGGAATGACGTGTTATTAATTTTTAGAAGTCCCATTAACATAAAAAAAGCGTTTAGAAATTTCTAAACGCTTTTTTAAATTATTGTTTTGTTTCAATTTTAGGTTCTTGTTTTGGTTCCTCGGGTTTTGGTAAAAGAATTTTACGCGATAACTTCATTTTACCACGATTATCAATTTCTAATAATTTTACTTGAATTTTTTGACCAAGTTTTAATGCGTCTTCTACTTTGTTTAACCTACGCCATTCAATTTCAGAAATATGTAATAAGCCTTCTTTACCAGGGAAAAGTTCAACAAAAGCACCGTATTCCATAATAGATTTAACGGTTACATCGAAAATTCCACCAATTTCTAAATCGCCAATTATTCCTTTAATACGTTTAATTGCCATATCAATAGCATCTTTATTAGGAGCGGCAACTTGAACAATTCCATGGTCATCAACTTCTTCGATTGTAATTGTAGTATTTGTTTTTGCTTGAATATCTTGAATAATTTTTCCACCAGGGCCAATGATTGCACCTATTTGATCTTTTGGAACTATCATGCTAATAATACGTGGAGTATGTGGTTTATAATCGGCACGAGGTTCTGATAATGTTTCTAAAATTTTGCCCATTATATGTAAACGACCTTCGTGGGCTTGAGCTAATGCTTTTGCTAAAACCTCATAAGGAAGACCATCAACTTTAATATCCATTTGAGTTGCAGTAATTCCATCACGAGTTCCACAAACTTTAAAGTCCATATCACCTAAATGGTCTTCGTCGCCTAAAATATCTGATAAAATAGCAAACCTACCAGTTTTTGTATCGGTAATTAAACCCATTGCAATTCCAGTAACAGGTTTTTTAATTTTAACTCCAGCATCCATAAGTGCAAGTGTACCAGCACAAACCGTTGCCATTGATGAAGAGCCGTTTGACTCAAGAATATCGGAAACAACACGAATTGTATATGGATTAACAGCGGGGTCGGTAGGAATCATTTTCTTTAATGCTCTATGGGCAAGGTTCCCGTGACCAACTTCGCGACGACCAACACCTCTGTATGGGCGAGCTTCGCCAGTTGAAAATGGTGGAAAATTGTAATTTAATAAAAATTTCTCTTTACCTTGAAAAACAGCTCCGTCAATAAGTTGTTCATCGAGTTTTGTGCCTAATGTTACAGAAGTTAGTGATTGTGTTTCGCCACGTGTGAATATTGCAGAACCATGAGCCATTGGTAAGTAATCTACTTCGCTCCAAATAGGTCTAATTTGATCGAATTTTCTACCATCTAAACGAACTTGTTCAGTTAAATAATATTCGCGAATAGCTTCTTTTTCTAAGTTATGATAATAACGTTTAATCATTGCCAAGGTATTCTCTTCTGGTTCTGCTAGAGTTGTTACAAACTCTTCATGAATAGCTTTTAAAGCCTCGGCTCTTTTATGTTTATCAACAATTCCAGATTTTATTACATCGTATATTTTTTGGTATGCAAAATTGCGAATGTTTGTTTTAATTTCTTCATCGTTATGCTCGTGACAATATTCGCGTTTAACAATATTTAGTTGTTTGGCGAGTTCAGTTTGAGCACTACATTGAATTTTAATAGCATCATGAGCAAATTTAATAGCTTCGGCCATTTCTTCTTCACTTACTTCGTTAAGTTCGCCTTCAACCATTAAAATGTTGTCGAATGTTGCACCAACCATCATATCAATATCAGCTTTTTCGCGTTCGGTACGTGTTGGATTAATTACTAATTTACCTTCAATTTTTGCTACACGAACTTCTGAAATTGGGCCATGAAATGGTATATTGCTCACAGCAATTGCAGCTGAAGCGGCTAACCCAACAAGAGCGTCGGGCAAATCATCTGGATCACAAGAAATAAGATCTATATTTACAAAAGTTTCTGCATGAAAATCATCTGGAAAAAGTGGACGTAATGCTCTATCAACTAATCTTGATACTAAAATTTCGTAATCAGAAGAACGAGCTTCGCGTTTCATGAATCCGCCTGGAAAGCGTCCTGTTGATGCATATTTTTCGCGATAATCAACAGAAAGTGGCATAAAATCAACATTTTCTTTTGCCTCAGTAGCTGAAACAACTGTTGCTAATAGCATTGTTTTGCCCATTTTTACTACAACAGAGCCGTCGGCTTGTTTAGCAAGTTTTCCTGTTTCAATTTCAATTATTCTTCCGTCGTTTAGTTGAATTGATTTTTTTACTGCGTTGTACATATCTTGTATTTTAATTATTTTATAAAATATAAAAAAAGGCAATTTTGGAATTGCCTTTTTGTTTTTTTACTTCCTAAGCTTAAGTTGTTTAATAATTGAACGATATCTTTCAATATCATTTGCTTTAAGATAGTTAAGTAATTTTTTTCGTTTTCCAACTAGCTTTAACAAAGCTTGTTGTGTTGCAAAATCTTTTTTGTTGTCTTTTAAATGACTAGTTAAGTGATCGATACGGTATGAGAACAATGCGACTTGGCTTTCTGCAGAGCCAGTGTCTCCGTTACTCTTTCCGTATTTCTCAAAAAGCTCTTGCTTTTTTTCTGCAGTTAAGTACATAAATTTTAATAAATTAAGTTTTTAATAAAAAATGATTGCAAAGGTAGTAATATTTCTTTAATTTTATATACATCGTTAAATTTTTTATTTAATTTAAGTTGTAATATATTGTATATCAATAGTAAAACTATGTGTAGTTTTCAAAATAATTATAAATAAAATTAATTATTTACGTTTACGTTGTATATCTTTGCCAAATTTATAAAATGAATACAAAACAAAGTAAAAGTTCAATTGCAGCACTAATTTTTTTAGCTTTTATTTGGGGTTCGTCTTTTATTTTAATGAAGCGTGGACTCGAAGTCTTTAATGCCAATCAGGTTGCAGCTATTCGTATTTTTTTATCGTTTATAGTGCTTTTGCCTTTTGCAATTCCACGATTAAAGCAATTAAATTTAAAATTACTTTTTTTTGTTTCGCTGTCGGGATTTTTAGGTAGTGGTATTCCAGCTTTTTTATTTACAACTGCTCAAGTTCATATAAATAGCACAATGGCTGGTATTTTAAATTCACTTACCCCGTTATTTACTCTTATTTTCGCAGTAATGTTTTTTAATACAAGAGTTACTTGGTTTAATTTTGTTGGAATTTTATTAGGTTTTTTTGGTGCTACAGCTTTGGTTGTTAACGATTTCTCTAAAATACTTGAAGGCGAAAATGTTTACGGTTTATTAATAGTTCTTGCAACTTTGTTGTACGGATTTAATACTAATCACGTTAAAAATAATTTAAAAGAGTTAGATGGGATGAGTATTACAGCATTATCGTTTTTTACAGTTGGCCCATTTGCTGGTGTATATTTGTTTTTTTCTGATTTACAAACATCTTTCGAGAAACAAGGAGCATGGATAGCATTTGGTTACATAGCTATTCTTGCTGTTATTGGAACTGCGTTTGCACTAATTATTATGAATAGTTTAATTAAAAAACTTACTGCAATTTTTGCTTCATCGGTTACTTACATTATTCCAGTTTTTGCAATTGGATGGGGGGTCTTAGATGGCGAAATATTTTCGTGGCATCAAGGATTATCAATTATTCTTATTTTTACGGGAATTTATTTAGTAAATAAACAATCTACAAAACAAGTATTATGATTTTAAAAAAATATCATATTTGGATTTTATCAATAACAAGTGGTTTGTTATTAAGTTGCGGATGGATGAGTGGCGTTTTTCAGCTACTTATATTTTTGGGATTTGTTCCATTAATAATTATCGAAGATTTTTATTTTAAACAAAGCGAAAAGTATGGCAGTTTTAGAATATATCCAAAAGCTTTAATTTCTTTTCTTATTTGGAACACAATTTCTACATGGTGGATTTGGAATGCTTCGCCATCGGGTGTTATTATGGCTATTGTGTTTAACTCAATTTTTATGGCAACTGTTTTTTGGATTTACCATGCTGTAAAACGAAAATTAGGGCAACGATTAGGTCTTATTTCTTTTATAACTTTTTGGATTGCTTTTGAGTTTTTGCATTTAAATTGGGAACTTTCGTGGACATGGTTAACATTAGGTAATGCACTTTCAGAAAATATTTACTTTATTCAATGGTATGAATATACAGGCGCACTTGGTGGCTCATTGTGGATATTGTTAATTAATGTGTTTGTTGGCGAAATAATAATTAATTATATAGATTCAAAAAATAATAAAATATTATTAAAAATGTTGTCATTTTTGCTTATTGTTTTTATTATTCCCATTACTATTTCATTAATAATATTTTATACATACAAAGAAGAAGGCAAACCAGTTAATGTTGTTGTTGTTCAACCTAATATTGATCCTTACAATGATAAGTTTGGTGGCATGTCGGTTCAAGCACAACTTGAGCAATTTAAATCAATTGCATTAACACAAATTGATAGTAGTACTGATTATATTGTTGGTCCTGAGACTTGCATTCCCGAATATATATGGGAAGAAGATTTAAACTCACATGCCGATATTACTAAAATAAAGCAACTTGTTTATAAATTTCCAAAATCTAAATTAGTGATTGGTGCATCAACTGTTAAATTTATTAAAAAAGGCGACCAAATAACCCCTTCGGCTCAAAAATATTCGGCAAATAACGAGTATTACGATTCATTTAATACTGCATTGCAATATGACACTTCTAACAACGTGCAAATTTATCATAAATCGAAATTGGTTTTGGGAGTTGAAAAGATGCCATTTGCCGGCACATTTGGCTTTTTAAACGATATGGCAATTGAATTAGGTGGAAGTGCAAACAGTCTTGGTTCACAAAAAGAACCTAGTGTATTTAAAGCTACAAATAATAATACTATAATTGCCCCTGTAATTTGTTACGAATCTATATATGGAGAATACGTAACTGAATACGTTAAAAAAGGTGCTAATCTGATATTTGTTATAACTAATGATGGATGGTGGGGAAATTCTGCTGGTTACCGCCAACATTTATCATTTAGTAGTTTGAGGGCAATTGAAACACGTAGAGATATAGCACGTTCGGCTAATACGGGTATTTCTTGTTTTATAAACCAACTAGGCGAAAAAAAGTTAGAAACTAATTGGTGGACAGCAGTAGCAATAAAAAACACTTTATTAACAAATAACAAAATTACATTTTATGTGAAAATGGGTGATTATATTGGTCGTATTGCGTCTTTTTTATCTGTTGTTATGATTATATTTTATTTAAGTAGATTGTTTATTAAAACAAAAATTAAATAAAAATTAGAAATAAGCTATTTCTTTTTTGTTACCAGTTTCTAATGCTGTAATTTTAGTAAGTAAATTGTTAGCGAGGCGACTGGCGCCAATTCTAAACCATTTTGAATTAAGCCATTTGTCGCCTAAAACTTCATTTACTATTGCGAAATTAAAAATGGCTTGTTCTGGAGTTACAACTCCACCTGCTGGTTTTAAGCCAACCATGCGATTTGTTTTTGCATAATAATCTTTTATTGCATTAGCCATAACAAAAACTGCTTCTGGAGTTGCAGCAGGCTCCATTTTGCCAGTTGAAGTTTTAATAAAATCGGCACCCGATTCCATTGCTAGCATGCTTGCTGTATAGATATCATTGAATGAAGGTAATGCTCCAGTTTCAAGAATTACTTTTAAATGTGCTTTTCCTGCGGCTGCTTTCATAAGTGAAATTTCGTCGGCTACGGTTTGATAATCTTTTTCTATAAATTTTCCTACAGAAATCACCATATCAACTTCGTCGGCTCCTTTTTCAACTGCAATTGTGGTTTCGGCTAGTTTTACCGAAATAAAAGTTTGAGAAGATGGAAATCCACCTACTACCGATGCAATATTTACATTTTTTGCTGTTAATGTCTTTTTTACTAACCCCACAAATGAAGGGTAAATGCATATTGCAGCAACGTTTTTAAAATCTGAAAATTGATTATGAAAATTGTTTACATTTTCGCAAAGTGTAATAACTTTTTTATTTGTGTCGGTAGCGTTTAAAGTTGTTAGGTCTATTAAACTTAAAACTGTTTTTAAATTCTCGATAGTAAGTAATTTCTCTGAAATTTTCGAAATTCTTTCTATTTCTGATGAAACAAATTCTTTAGTGTATTCCATATTAAATTTTTTTCAAAATTAATTTTTATTTGCGAATTTATAATATTAAAATATTCTTATTTAAACCCAATTGTAACTCTTGTTTTGTTTGGCTCTGGAACAAATTCAATAACATCGGCTAATGTAAGTGTATTAAGCATTTCTTGAGTTCTTTGTGCCGACGGAATTGATGCCATTCGCAAATTCTGATTTTTAATAGATTCTTCAACAATTTTTCTTATTGTTCGTGCATTTCCAAAGTAACGATCACGGTTTGCATAAATGGCAGAAATGTATTTAATTAAATGCTCAGAAGCTTCTGAATTTGGTGTTAAGTTTTCGTTTGCATATAAAATTTGAGCAATTTCAAATAATTCTTCAGCCGAATAATCTTCGAAAATAAAAGTGTGGTCGAATCTCGATTTTAAACCAGGATTTGATTCTAAAAAGACGTTCATATTGTCGGGGTAGCCTGCAACAATTACAGAGAATTGCCCACGCATATCTTCCATGTTTTTTAAAATAACTTCTATGGCTTCTTTCCCAAAATCGTCTTTCGAATTTCCTGCTAAAGCATAAGCTTCGTCAATAAATAATACACCACCTTTTGCTCTTTCAATTTGTTCTTTAGTTTTAATAGCGGTTTGACCTAAAAATCCAGCAACTAAAGATTCGCGTTCACATTCAATAACGTGACCTTTTTCCAATAACCCCAAAGCTTTATAAATTTTTCCAATTATGCGTGCAACAGTAGTTTTTCCTGTTCCAGGATTTCCAACAAAAACACTGTGCAACGAAAATTTATTTAACACATCTTTACCTGTTTCTCTGTAATATTGAACTAAACGAATTAATTCATCAATATCTTGCTTAATGTTATTTATTCCAATTAATTTGTTTAATTCTGCCATTGATGAACGAAGAAGTTCATCGTCAACGTTCAAATGAAGTTGTTTTTTATGGTTCGATTTAAATATTTTTTCAACATCAGGAACATCAATTGTAGAGAGTGTTTCGTTTGAAAGCTCGTTAACATTAGGCAAACTCATTAATCTTATCCCTAAATTTATTTTTGCTTCGGTAATAATTGAGTTTGCAAAACGTGCGTTGCCAAACGTTTTATCGCGATCGCGATAAGCATCTACCATAGCTTTTTTAATTATTTCTTGTGCTGGTTGTGATATTTGCATGCCTTTTTTATTTGCAGCTGAAACACAAATGCTGAATAATTCTTCTGGTAGATAGTCATCGAAATGAAAAAAATGCGAAAATCTAGATTTTAAGCCTGGATTCGATTCTAGAAAAATTTCCATTTCTTGTGGATAGCCGGCGCACATAATCGCTATGTCGCCTTTCCCATCTGACATTTCCTTTAGAATAATTTCAATAACTTCTTTGCCAAAATCTTTAGAATCGTCGTTTTTTCTTGCAAGTGAATATGCTTCGTCAATAAATAAAATTCCACCTCTGGCTTTTGTTATATTTTCTTTAACTTTTGGGGCTGTTTGACCAATAAATTCGGCTACCAAATCGGCTCTATCGACTTCAACAACGTGCCCTCTACTTAATAACCCTATCTTTTTATACATTTGACCTAAAATTCGAACTACTGTCGTTTTTCCTGTTCCAGGATTGCCAGTAAAAACACTATGCAATGAAATGTTTTCATCGTCGTTAAATCCTTTTTCTTTTCGAAGTTTTACATAATTTAAATATGTGATGTGTTCGTTAATCTTTTTCTTAATGTTTTCTAGTCCTATTAAAGAATTTAATTCTTTTAAAACTTCTTCAATTGTTTCTGGTTCTTTAATTTTTTCAGCAGAAGTTTTTAATACTTTACATTTATCGCTCGAAGTAAATAATTCTACATCGCCAACTTCTTCTGCGTCACCAACTTCAATTGAAGCTACTGCAACTAAATTATCCATAAAAACTATTTCAACTGAGTAGCCATCGTCTATCCATGAACCTGGGGTAGAATTTCCCCATCCTTCTTCAAAAGTTAAAATCTCGTTTTTTTTGTTTTTTTCAATGTATTTTAAAGTTTTAATTTGACCTTTTAATTGGTTAGCATTGTCGTAAAAATTATAAAACAATTCGCAAAACCAATCTTTTTCAGTTTTATTTATAAATGAAAATTCTACCCACAAAAACCTAGTGCTTTTACGATTTATTTTTTTTAAATAAACACGTTTGTCTTTATCAACTCCACTTGAATCGCCTTCATAAAGTTTAAGTGAATTTATTTCAAAATATGGATTTTCAGTAGTTGTAACGAGCCCAACATCTTCAACATAAAACTTTTTTGAACCAATTAAATTATTATCTAGATATGCTTCCCAAATATAATCGCCCCTTTTCCAGTACGAACCTGCTTTATCCATTCCCCAACTTTTTCGAACAAAAACAATATTATCATCTTTTGAAATTGTTTCTTTTGAATCGATACTACAAAGTTCAGTACGCTTTTTCCCATCTAGAAAAAAACATTTTAAACAAAATGATGCATCCCAATCTTGCTCATCAAACAATTTGTTATAAATTGCTAATTCAGCATGAATGTATGTCGTTTCTAAAGTATCAAATACTGTACGATATTTTTTAGTGGAATTTGCCATCCACTCGCTTGATGAATAAACATTTATTCCTTTAAACTTATATCTATTTTCACCAGTTAATTCGTCTTTTTTAATACTTTCCATAATTTTATTTTTATTAAGCAAACCTAAAAAATATTTTTATTTTAATTGCAATCTCTGTCTTTCCATTTAAATTTTTTAAATAATGATAGCAATGAAATGGTTGTAATATAAATATAATAAAATGTTTGCAATGGAATGTAAAGTAATAATATTTTTTTTTGTTTGTAAAAGTTAGATGAAAAATACAGAATTGGGAAATCGATAATTAGTTTAAAAAAAAGGAGAATTAGAAAGTAATAAAAACATAAAATTGAAAATGGTGAAATAATTAGTAAATACAATAAAAACAAATTATAAGTAAAAACTATTATTGAAGTTAATATAGCTGTTTTGTTGCTATATCCTTTTGCTTTTGATGCCCATCTAATTCTTTGCTCAATAAATTCTGAAATATTTGCAGGTGCATTTGTTGACACTATTGCATCTTTAGAAAAAAGAAATCGAATGCTTTTTTTCGAAATTGTATTAATTGCTGTATGCAGAAAAAAAACATCGTCGCCAGAGGTGTATTTTTGTCCTTCAATATTATTTGTTTTCTCCCACAAGCTTTTAGTAAAAGCCAAATTAGCCCCATTACACATAAATGGATTTTGTAATTCGGTTGCTCCAGCTCCAGCAGCTTGTAAACTTAAAAAATCTAATGAAAATAAATTTTGAAAAAAGTTATTTGTAATAATTTGCTTTACAGGACCAATAATAAATTCTGCCTTTTCTTGTTGAAAAAATGTTGCAATACTGTAAAGCCAATTAAAATCCATAGTACAATCGGCATCTGTTGTTACAATTAATTCGCCTTTTGATTCAGAAATTGCAGTATTTAAAGCTGTTTTTTTTCCTTGTTTATTCTCGCTTAATTTTAAAATCGTACAATTATTAAGTCCGTAATTTTTAATAACATTAATAGTGTTATCGGTTGAATGGTCATCAATAATTATTAACTCAAAATTTGTATATTGTTGTTTGTTAATTGATTCGAGTAAGTTTTGTATGTTTTTTTCTTCATTTCTCACAGCAATAACAATCGAAATAAAAACATTCGGAATTGTTTTATCAAAAACATACTTTTTGGCTTTAATCCAACCAATTGTGAAATAAAGAATTAGAATGGAATATGCTAAACAAAAAACAAAGATTATTAAAGTAAAAAAAGTCATTTCTGTAATAAAAAAAATTTCATAAATTTACAACCAATTAATTAATTTACGATTTTGGAATTGCGATTTAGGATTTAAAAAATGAAATCATTTTATAATTTAATGATAAACAGATATGATAGACGATAAAATTTTAGATATTACAAATGATGTAAAATGGATTGGGATATTAGATGAATCGTTGGTAACTTTTGATGTTGTAATGGAAACTAAATATGGTTCAACTTATAATTCTTATTTTATTAATGCCGAAAAAAAGGTAATAATTGAAACAGCAAAAGAAAATTATACCGAAACGTATCTAAATAAAGTTAAGCAGGTTGTTGCTCCCGAAAGTATCGATTACATTGTGATGAATCATACGGAGCCCGATCATTCGGGTTGTTTGCGACATTTATTAAAAATTGCACCAAATGCTGTGGTCGTTGGAAGTGGAAATGCTATTAGATATTTACAAGATATTGTCGATTTTCCATTTAAATCGCTTCAAGTTAAAGATGGCGATACTTTAGATCTTGGAAATAAAACTTTAAAATTTATTTCGGCACCTAATTTACATTGGCCAGATACAATGTACACATATCTAGAAGATGAAAAAATATTATTTACTTGCGATTCTTTTGGAGCGCATTTCTGTAGAAAAGAAATGTTCGACGATTTAGTGCCAAGTTTTATAGAAGCTTATACTTATTATTTCGATGTTATTTTAAAACCATATAGTAAGTTTATATTAAAAGCAATTGAAAAAATTAGACCATTAGAAATAAAAACAATATGCACAGGACATGGTCCAATTCTTAGAACACATTGGAAAAAATATGTTGATTTAGCTCAAAAACTTGCATTAGAATATATAAGTGAAACAACTTGTGAAAATAAGAATGTGTTAATCGCTTATGTTTCGGCTTATGGTTATACGCGTCAGATGGCTCAAGCATTAGCTGAAGGAATTAAATTAGAAAATTCAAACATTGATGTGGTATTAGCAGATGTTGAACATTTAACCATTGGCGAAATAGATGCAAAATTAACTAGAGCCAACGGATTAATTGTTGGTTCACCAACATTAAATCAAAATATAATGTTACCCGTTTATAAAGTTTTTTCGATGATAAACCCAATTCGTGAAAAGGGAAAACCAGCACTATCATTTGGCTCCTATGGATGGAGTGGCGAAGCAGTTAAAATTATTGATGCTTCTTTGAAAACATTAAAGTTAAATGTTATTAGAGATGGAATAGCAGTTAAGTTTTTTCCTTTTGGTGAAGTTAGGAATATGATTGTTGAGCAAGGTAAAGAATTTGCAAAAGTGTTAATGAAACAATCGGTAAAAGTTGATTGTGATTAATGGGTAAATTAATAAATAAATCGGCATTAAGTACTAATAAAGGAGTTATTCAACCCTCAAATATTAATATTGATAGCATTAAAAAGTTACGCGATAAAAGAAAAAATTTATCTGTTAACAATCGAATTGAAACATCGTACTATATAAATGAAATAAAAAAAGGTAATCGAACAATTTTAAGTCAGGCTATTACATTAGTTGAAAGTACTTTAGAAGAACAACAAAATTTTGCAAACGAAATCGTTGAAGGTTGTTTGCCATTTTCTGGAAACTCCATAAGAATAGGCATATCTGGCGTTCCGGGTGTAGGAAAAAGCACTTTTATAGAAACATTTGGTAAATATTTAATTTCTAAAAGTAAAAAACTTGCAGTTTTGGCTATCGATCCTAGTAGTGAATTTTCAAAGGGAAGTATTTTGGGCGATAAAACTCGAATGGAATATTTGGCAAATAATGCGAATGTGTTTATTCGCCCTAGCCCTTCGTCGGGTTTGCTTGGTGGTGTTGCAAGGCATACACGACAAGCAATAATACTTTGCGAAGCTGCTGGCTTTGATACGATATTTGTTGAAACAGTAGGTGTAGGGCAATCGGAAACTGTTGTAAATACTATGGTTGATATGTTTTTGTTGCTTATGTTAGCCGGTGCTGGCGATGAGTTACAAGGAATGAAACGTGGAATAATGGAAATGGCCGACATTGTTGCAATAAATAAAGCCGATGGTACAAATATTAAAAAAGCAGAAATGGCTGCAATTGAATACAGAAATGCATTACATCTTTTCCCAATACCTAAATCCAAATGGATTCCACAAGTAGTTACTTGTTCGGCTGTAACAAAAAGCGGGATTGATGAGCTATACGATTTAACATACAAGTTTTTTTTACAAGTAAAAAAATCGAAATACTTTTATTATAAGCGGAAACAACAAGCAAAACAATGGCTATATGAAACCATTGATGAAAATTTGAAACAAAAATTTTATAATCAACCAAAGATTAAAATTGAGCTTACAGATTTAGAAAAACAAGTATTGTTAGGAAAAATATCGCCTATAACTGCTGCAAATATAATTTTAAATATTAAAAATGAATAAAATTATTATTTTTATTTGCATATTGTTATTAAATTCATTTTTAGTAAAAAGTAATTCTTATAAGTACGATTTTTATGTAGCTTTTTCATTAAATGACACTATTTTAATAAATAATCAATTAAAAGTTATTTCAAACTCAAAATATTCCGAAAAAAAAGCTTTTATTGGAGCATTATTAATGAAAAAAGCAGGACTAGTAAGTTCGTTAAAAGATAAATTAAGTTTATTTAGAAAAGGGAAACAGTTATTAGAAGAATCAATTTTAAATGAAAAACAAAATGCAGAGTATCGTTTTTTACGAATTGTAATTCAAGAAAATTGTCCATCAATATTAATGTATAACAAAAATATAGAAGAAGACAAAAAAATAATTATATATAGTTATAACAAAATGGATGTTGCAGTAAAAAATGCAATTTTCGATTACAGCAAAACCTCAAAAACATTAAATATTAAATATTTTTAATTGTATATGGGAAAAAATATTTTAGTTGTATATTATTCTCAATCGGGACAGTTAGAACAAATTGCAAATAATTTTATTATTCCATTTGTTAACAATGGTGATATTGTAGAGTTATATAAAATTAAACCCAAAAATGAGTTCCCATTTCCATGGAAAAGTGCGCAATTTTTTGATGCTATGCCCGAGTGTGTGGCAGGCATACCTGCCGAAATTGAACCTCCGATTTTTAAACAAACGAATTACGATTTAATAATTTTTGCATATCAGCCATGGTATATGTCGCCAAGTATTCCAGCAATTTCAATTTTACAGAATCAAGAATTTAAAAATGTTTTACAAAATACGCCTGTTGTAACTTTAATTGGTTCGCGAAACATGTGGGCAATGGCTCAGGAACAAGTTAAAAAACAATTAAAAAATGCTGGAGCTATACTTGTTGGAAATATTGTTTTACACGATAGAAATGCAAATTTAATAAGCGCGATAACTGTTCAATATTGGATGTTTACCGGAAAAAAAGATAAATGGCTTGGTATTTTTCCAAAACCTGGAATATCTGATGAAGACATCTTATCTGTTGAAAAATTTGGAAAAATAGTTTTAGAATATTTTAAAAACAACAAATTGCAGAATCTTCAAAAAGAATTAATTAAAAATAAAGCTGTTGAGTTAAGTTCTAATATTCTTCTTGTAGAGACAAGGGGCTATATGATGTTTAAAATATGGGCAAAAACTATTTTAAATAAAACAAATCGCAAATTATGGATAAACTTATTTAAATATTATTTAATATTTGTTTTGTTTATAGTCTCGCCAATAGTTTTATTCTTTTATATTTTACTTGTTAAACCATTCCTCTTAAGCAAAAATAAAAAACAAAAAGAGTATTATTTAAATGTAAAATAATTGAATATAGAAATATAGGTCGAAGAGCACTTCTTTTAATTACGCTTAATGAAAATTCTTATTTGAAATTTTATTATTTTTTCGTTACTTTACCAATTATTTTTTACAAATAAGCTAATATTAAAATGACAAACGAAGTTTATATAAACAAAATATCAAAATTTTTACCAAATAGCTCTGTTTCAAATAATGAGATGGAGGATTATTTGGGATTAATAAATCAGAAAACTTCAAAATCAAAGAACATAGTATTGCGCAATAACGGAATAAAAAGTAGGTATTATGCAATAGATAAAAATGGAAATGCTACTCACACAAATTCTCAAATGGCTGCTTTAGCTATTCGAAATTTATTTGAGAAACCAGATGAATTAAAAAGCATTGATTTATTAAGTTGTGGAACCTCAACACCCGACCAAATGATGCCCTCGCATGGTGTTATGGTTCATGGTTGGTTGCCAGAAACAAATGCAATTGAGGTGGTTTCGCCATCAGGAGTTTGCTGCTCTGGAATGCATGCCTTAAAATATGCATGGATGTCGGTAAAGCTTGGGCAAGCAAAAAATGCTGTTGCCACAGGCTCCGAAAGATTATCAAGAATATTACGTTCAGATGTTTTTGAAGAAGAGACACAAAAATTAATTGAAGCTGAAAAAAATCCATATATAACTTTTGATAAAGATTTTTTGAGATGGATGTTATCTGATGGAGCTGGAGCTATATTGTTAAGCAACAAAAAGAATGATAATTCAATAAGTTTAAGAATTGAGTTTTTAGATGGCGTTTCATACGCCCATGTAAATGAGTCGTGTATGTATATGGCTTCGGAGAAAAACGAAGATGGAACTTTAAAAAGTTATATGGATTATTCGAGTAATGAAATAATTGAAAAATCTATTTTAAGTATTAAGCAAGATGTGAAATTATTAAGTAAAAATATTGTACTTTTTGGATTTGATAAAATAAAAGAATTATTTCAAAAGTATAATGTTACAACAAATGACATAGATTATTTTTTGCCACACATGTCGAGCGAATTTTTTAGAAGTAAAATGGCAGAAATGCTTGATATTAACAATATGCACATACCACAAGAAAAATGGTTTACAAATCTTTCTACTGTTGGAAATGTTGGTGCGGGCTCTATTTACTTAATGTTAGAAGAATTATTTAATAGCGGAAAATTACAAAAAGGACAAAAAATATTTTTAACAGTTCCAGAAAGTGCACGTTTTTCTTATATGTATGGACTATTAACAGTTTGTTAAATAATGAGTATTTGTTTTTTATCATAAAAAATCAGCGCAAACCAGCGTCTAAAAATGAAAAAGAGTAATAAATAATTTATGAATAACAATTTAATTAAAAAATTTAAATCATAAAAAATCAGCGTAAATCAGCGTCAAAACATATGAAAAAGAGTAATAATTAATTCAAGAATAGCAATGTAGTATAATTAAAAAAGAATTATAAATTCAAATAACAATTTAATTAAAAAATTTAAATCATAAAAAATCAGCGTAAATCAGCGTC
>JAVHRJ010000599.1:0-12908 GCA_036171595.1 Bacteroidales bacterium | reverse complement strand
AAATCATAAAAAATCAGCGTAAATCAGCGTCAAAACATATGAAAAAGAGTAATAAATAATTTATGAATAACAATTTAATTAAAAAATTTAAATCATAAAAAATCAGCGTAAATCAGCGTCAAAACATATGAAAAAGAGCGAAACTCCCCAAGACCCAAGCGTTTTAGATAACTTCACTAAAGATGTGTGCTATGTTACCGATGATTCGGGAAAATATACTACAGAACAAAGCAGAGGTTGGGAAGTAAAAGCAACAGCTCTGAATTTGACGTGGGATGATGTAAAACAACGTGTAGAAAAAGCAAAAGAAAATTTATTAAAAGGTAAATATAGTCCTATAAATTATTTTATGGAAAGTAAAATGATGGATATTGCTATAGTTTCGTCGTATACAGGTTTTTGGAAATGGCAAATAAAACGTCATTTTAAACCAAATGTTTTTAATAACTTGTCAGAAAAAAAAATGTTGAAATATGCAAAGCTTTTTGAAGTAAGCATTGATGAATTAAAAAAACCAAAATTTGATGCAAATTAATTTTCAACATATACAATCGGCACATTGCGAAAATGGCGTAACTTCAAATTTGTTGCGTTTCGAAGGTTTAAATAAAATTACCGAACCACTAGCTTTTGGTATAGGTTCAGGATTGTTTTTTATTTACATACCTTTTATGAAAGTTAATAATGGTCCAGCTTTTTCGTATAGAACAATGCCAGGATTGATATTTAAAAGAACATGTAAATCGTTAGGAGTTGAGGTAACTCGAAAAAAGTTTAGCTCACCCGAACAAGCACAATTATATTTAGATGATTGTTTAAAAGCCGGCCAGCCTGTTGGTTGTCAGGTGGGGGTGTATTTTTTAACATATTTCCCGAAAGAATATCGATTTCATTTTAATGCTCATAATATTGTTGTTTTTGGTAAAGAAGATGACAATTATTTAATAAGCGATCCGGTAATGGAAAATCCTACAATGTTATCGTCGTATGAGTTACAAAGGGTTCGATTTGCAAAAGGTGCATTAGCACCTAAAGGTCAATTATATTATCCAAAAATTAAAACTGAAATTACTGATAATCAAATTCGTTTTGCTATAACAAATGGCATTAAACGAAATGTTCGTGATATGTTGCATATTCCAGGTGGAATAGCAGGTGTTAGTGGAATAAAATATACTGCACGAAAAATTGTAAGATGGCGCGAAAAATTAGGAATAAAAACTGCAGGTTTGTATTTGGCTCAATTAGTTAGAATGCAGGAAGAGATAGGAACAGGCGGTGGTGGATTTAGATTTATTTATGCTGCGTTTTTACAGCAAGCATATCAATTTCATAAAAAAGAAGAGCTATTGCAAATTTCTGAACAATTTACAAAATCGGGCGATTTATGGCGTTCTGCCGCAATTCAAGCAGCTGGAATTTTTAAAGGTAGAATTACTTCAGTAAAAGATTTTAATGATATGGGAAATTATTTGATAGAAGTTGCTGAGGTTGAAAAAAATGCGTTTAAAGCATTATCTAAAATTAATTGGAGATAGAAAAAATGATTGCAGTTGAAATTAATAATTTGAATTACAAATATAAAAGTCAAGCAAACTTATGTCTTTCAAATATTAATTTAATAATTAATGAAGGCGAAAGGTTTGGCTTATTTGGTCCCAATGGTGCAGGAAAAACAACTTTAATTTATTTAATGACAGGCTTATTGCAGCCATTATCGGGCGAATTGAAAGTTTTTGGAAGAAAAATAAAACAAAAAAATGGTGTAAAAAGATTATTTGGTTTTGTTCCACAAGATTTCGCATTTTACGAAGATTTATCTGTTGTTAATAATTTGGAATATTTTGGTGCTTGGTCGGGTTTAAATAAAGCTGAAATTAGAACTAGAACTAATGAGCTTTTAGAAATTTTAGGTTTAACAGAATATAGAAAAATTGCTATTAAAAAATTTTCGGGTGGAATGAAGCGACGCGTTAATCTCGCTATAGGAGTAATTCATAAACCTCGAATTTTATTTCTTGATGAACCAACCGTTGGTGTTGATGTTCAAACTCGTCATGCAATAATTAATTATTTAAAACAATTAAATTCTGATGGCACAACATTAATTTACACTTCGCATCTTTTAAAAGAAGCCGAAGATTTATGCGAACATATTGCTTTAGTTGATGAAGGTAAAATTATTACTAATAATTCGTTATCGAATTTATTAAAACAACATAACGAATCGGGATTAGAGGGATTGTTTTTAAAATTAACAGGAAAAGCATACCGAGAAAATGTTTAAATTTTGGGCATCAATATTAAAGGAGTTTAGATTAATAATTCGCGATAGGGTAGGGTTGGCGTTAATGTTTGTAATGCCAATTATTTTGGTTATTATTATAACAAATATACAGAATAATACTTTCGATTTTCTTAACAATAGAAGTGTAAATTTAATTTTATGTAATTCCGATTCGGGATCGTTTTCGTCTGAATTTGTAAATTCATTAAATAAAATTAAAATTTTTAAAATAATTAGCTATAATAATACTTTATCAAATGTAGAGTTAAATGTTAAAATGGATAAGTTTGATGCTCTTGTTGCAATTCAAATTCCTAAAAATTATTCGAAACAAGTTAACCGTAAAATAAAAAAAATAACAGCTAAATCGTTAATAAATTTTGGATTAAAAAATGATTCCGTTACAATTGAAAATGAAAATATTTCTGATTCTATTACTGTAACATTTAACTCAAAGTTGCAAGATAACTATCGTTACGCAATTAATAGCTCGTTGCAAAGTGCTATGTTTTTAACCGAAAATAAATTGATGATTAAGGATTTGTATTTTGAAATTAATGGTAAGGGAATGCCCGAAAATGTTGAAAAAGAGATAATTAATGATGGAGATGTTTTTAAAGAAAAATTTTCAACATCTAATAAAAATAAAATTCCTAATGCAACGCAGCATAACATACCGGCATGGACTGTTTTTGCTATGTTTTTTATGGTTATTTCGCTTGGTGGAAATATTGTAAAAGAAAAATTGAGTGGAAATTTTATAAGGTTAAAAATAATGCCTTCAAGTTATTTTGTTAGTTTAATATCAAAGCAATTAATATATTTATTGGTAGTTGTTGTTCTTGTTGTAACAATATTTTCAATAGGAATTTGGATTTTTCCATTGTTAAATTTACCTGCTTTAAATATGCCACATAACATATTCGGAGTTATTGTGGTTTCTATAATTTGTGGATTAACCGCCATTAGTTATTCTTTATGTATAGGCGTTTTTGCTGATACTCAAGAACAATCAAGTGGATTTGGCGCAGTTTCAATTGTTATTTTAGCGGTAATTGGCGGTGTGTTCGTTCCACCATTTGCCATGCCTAATTCGTTTCAGATAATAACTAAATTTTCACCATTTTATTGGAGTTTGCAATCATATTACGATTTGTTTTTAGAAAATAATAATTTTTTAGAAGTTTTAATAAATATTTTACCTTTGCTAGTAAATATTGTAATTTTTCAACTTATTGCATTTATTGGCTTAAAACGTAAAAATTTAATATAATGGAACGCGAAGAATTAAAACTTCAATTAAAACAGCATATCATCAAGTATTTGAACTTGTTAGAGATGACTCCAGATGATATTAAAGACGACCAACCATTGTTTGGCGAAGGTTTGGGTTTAGATTCAATTGATTCGTTAGAATTAATAGTTTTGCTTGAAAGAGAATACGGAATAAAAATAAATGACCCAAAAGAAGGTAGAAAAGTATTAGTTGATATTAATACTATGCTCGATTATATTCAAGAACATAGAACAAAATAATTTATGAGTCGAATAGTTGTTACTGGTATTGGTGCAATTAGTTCGCTCGGAAATAATATTTATGAAAATCATAAATCACTTGTAAATTCTAATTGTGGCTTATCACCGTTAGAATTATTTAGTACAACATATTCTAATTTATTTAGGTTTGGTGAAATAAAAATCGATAATAACAAATTAAAAAATATTCTAAATGTTTCTGATAAAAGTGTAACAAGAACATCATTATTGGGTTTACATGCACTTAAAGAAGCAATTGTTGATAGTGGTTTAAGTATTAATGAAATATCTTCAACTGATACTGCACTTATTGTTGGCAATACAGTTGGTGGTATGTGTTTAACCGACGAATTATATGCCGATGCAAACAGTAATACAAATGGTTCTCCATATTTATCATCATACGATTGTGGTTCTGTTACTTTATTTATACAAAAACAATATGCAATAAAAGGTATTTGTAATACTATTAATACTGCTTGTTCTTCGTCGGCAAATGCTGTAATTTTTGGTGCAAGATTATTAAAAAATGGTTTAGCAAAACGTGCAATTGTTGGAGGTGTTGATAGTCTGGCAAAATTTACAATAAACGGTTTTAACTCATTAGGTATTTTAGCTCCACAAAATTGTTTGCCATTTGATAAAAATCGCAATGGGTTAAATTTAGGTGAGGGAGCTGGTTTTCTTGTTTTAGAAAAAGAACAAGATGTAACAAATAGAAAAATATATGCATCGCTTTCCGGATATTGTAATGCAAATGATGCTTTTCATGCTTCTGCTTTGTCTGAAAATGCTGAAGGACCATATTTGGCTATAACTGGAGCTTTAAAGCTCGCTAATTTAGAACCATCAAAAATTGGATATATAAATTGCCACGGTACTGGAACCGAAAACAACGACGAAATTGAAAGTAAGGCTTTACTTAGAGTTTTTAAAAATGTTCCCCCATTTGCTTCAACAAAATCGAAAATAGGCCATACTTTAGGTGCTTCGGCTGCTATTGAATCTGTGTTTAGCATTTTAGCACTTTATAATCAGGAAATTTACCCGAGTTTAAATTTTAATACTCCAATTGAAAGTACTAAGCTGTTTCCTAATATCAAATATCAAAAAAAATCGTTCGAGCATGTTTTAACAAATTCTTTCGGTTTTGGTGGAAATTGTAGTTCGTTAATTTTTTCAAAAATATAGTGATTAAATAAATGACACAAATTTCACAATATACACAAATTAAAATTAATTTAATTTTCGCTAATGTTGGAGCTTTCTTCAATATTAAAATTTATAGTTTAGTTTGTATGAGATTTTGCAAAATTATCGCTATTAAGTAGTTTGATTTTGATTAAATTTGTGTGATCTGTGGCAAAATATAATAATTGAAATATAACTAAATATTTTATAATGTACATTCATCAAACAACTTGCATATCGTCACAACAAACATTTTCTAATATCAATTTAGAGAAACTTAATGTTTCGGAAAATAATGTGCTTAATGTTATTGAACCAAAATATGAAAATATTCCATTAAATGTTTTGCGTAGAATGGGTAAGGCAGTTCGAATGGGAATTGGTGCAGCAATGCCAATATGTAATGCAAACAAAATTGATGGAATTATTATTGGTACTGCAAATGGAGGAATGGAAGATTGCATTAAATTCCTAAATCAAATTAAAACTTTTGAAGAAGGAAAACTTACTCCAACTAATTTTGTTCAAGGAACACCTAACTCTATTGCATCGCAATTGGGATTAATTACAAAAAATAATGGATATAACATTACGCACGTTCATCGTGGACTTGCATTTGAAAATGCATTAATTGATGCACAAATGTATCTATCTGAAAATTGTGATAACAATATACTTGTTGGTGGAATTGATGAAATATCGAGTTATAATTATAATATCGAAAAACTTGGCGGTTGGTATAAAAACGAAAAAATAAATAATACTGAATTGTATAACACCAAAACAAATGGGACAATAGCAGGCGAGGGGGTTGCAATGTTTTTAGTAAATAATAATCCCGAAAAAGCTATTGCGAAAATTAGTGCGATAAAAACATTTCATACAAATAATGAAATTGAAGTTGCAAAGCAATTAGAATTATTTTTAAAAAATAACAACGAGCAAATAGATGTATTTATTTCTGGCGAAAATGGTGATAACAGATTGCAGAAATATTCTGATATTTGCGAAAACATTGTTAATCGTCATGCTGAATTAATTTCAGCATCTAGTTTTGCATTTAAAACAGAGATTCCGAAACAAGTTCGGAATGACGCTAAAAATGGAGATGTTTCAATTGTTTGTTTTAAACATTTTTGCGGTGAGTTTCCAACAGCTTCAGCAGTTTCGCTATGGCTTGCTTGTGAATTTATAAAATCAAAAAATATTCCAAATCATTTTATTAAAAATAGTGTAAACGAAGCAAGCTTTAATAAAATATTAATTTATAATAATTATAAAGGCGAGCAACATAGTTTTGTGTTATTAAAAAACATTATTAAATGAAAATTGGACTTGTATTCCCAAATAAAGATAGAAAAGATAAAACTGTTCATTTAGGGCTTGGTTACATTGTTTCGTATGCAAGACAATTTCATTCTGACGTGGAATTTCTTTTTTTAGATACAAGGATTGCAACAAAAAATGAAACTAGAAATTTTTTTAAAGAATCGTTCGATTTGATTGGGATTACTGTGCTATCTCCTGTTTATTATGAGGTAATTAATATTTTTAAATTGATAAAGGAAAATAATAGTGCACTTAAAATTTGTTTAGGGGGTCCTTATGTTACTACAATAATGGAGGAAATATTTATCGAAACTCCTGCTGAATTTGCTGTATATGGTGAAGGTGAACAAACATTTTCGGAATTGTTATTTTATTTAAAAGGTAAAAAAAATATTGATGAAATAAATGGACTAATGTATAAATCCGAAAATGGGAAAATTTTTACAAATAATGCACGTAGTCAAATTAGAAATTTAGATGAGTTACCTATTCCTGCTTATGATTTGTTTAAAATGGATAAGTATCCTGTTCATAGAATTGTTACAAGTAGAGGATGCCCATATAAATGCTCGTTTTGTAATTCTTCTTCAATATGGTTAAATAAATGGAGAAAAAGAACTTCTGAAAATGTTATTTCAGAAATTGAATTTCTAATAAAAAATTATAAGAAGAAAACATTTTGTTTTAGTGATAATAGTTTTAATATCGATATGCAAAGGGTTCATGAGTTTTGTGACTTGATATTAAAGAAAAATTTAAGATTTTTATGGTCAACTCCTTTACGAGTAGAAAATATAAATATCGATTTAGCTTATAAAATGAAGAAAGCAGGTTGCTTTAATGTTAGCATTGGAATCGAATCTGCTAACAATGAGGTGTTAGCAAATATAGGAAAGATGGTAACTATTGAAGAAATATCAAAATGTATTGATATTTTTAAAAAAGCTAAAATTGAAGTATTGGGGCAATTTGTTATTGGCAGTCCTGGTGATACATTAAAAACAGTACAAGAGTCATTGGTGTATGCTAAAAACTCTAAGCTTGATTTTGTTATGTTTTATTCGATTTTACCGTTTAAGGGTACCAAACAATGGGATTACATTAAAAACAATGGAAATTTATATACTGATAAAATTCACACATTTCACAATATAAAACCTAGAATAGTATTCGATACTCCAGAATTTTCTTACGATGAAAGATTAGAAGCTATTAAATTAGCTACAAATGCTGGATATTATTCGGATTCAAACAATAAAAGTTATTTTTTTGATTTAGCTAGAGAAATTGTTAAAATGATGCAAAATATTTTACCTGATTCAATTAGCAATAAACTTTATATATTTATTAAAAAGATTTATAGAAAATACTTTAGAAAATAAAGTTTATAATTATTTCTTTAATATCCTAATTTCAACTCTTCGATTCATTTGTTGCTCTTCGCTATTTCGTTCTTCGGTAAGTGGTTGTGTGTGTCCAAAACCTTTAAATGAAAGTCTTTTTTTGGCAATACCAAATCCAATTAAATAATTATAAACCGTTTTTGCTCGGCGTCCCGATAAGTCGTCTTCATCGGTTGTAGAACAGCAAATGTGTCCTTCAATTGCAATTTCTAAAGTTGGATTGTCTTTAAGCGTATTAACTAGTTCTTCAAGTGTTTTAAATGAAATAGTCATTGGCTTGTCTGTTCCACCATAAAATGTAATATTTTTAAGAGCCATTTTATCACCAATTTCTGAATTTGTAACAAAATTCTCAATTTCAGTTTTTATTGTATCGGTAGGTTTAATTTTTTCGATAGGTTTTTCTATTACTGTTTTTTTTGGTGTTGTTTTTTTCTTAAAATATAATTCAAAACTTACTCTTCTATTTTTGTCCCATTTTATTGATTTATACTTTTGATTTGTTTTTCCATAGCCTTTAATAAAAATAGAATCGCTTAAAATACCCTTTTCGCTAATATATGCTTTTGCTTTTTGAGCTCTTTTAATTGACAATTTGTTATTGTATTCTTTATTTCCAATACTGTCACAATATCCATAAATTTTTACAGAACTTATTTTTTCTGGTTTTATTTTATTAAATAACGAATCGATAGTTTTTATCGAAGATTCAGTTAAAATATCTTTCCCCGAATCGAAAAATAATTCGTACTGTTTTTTTTGCTGTGAACTGCAAACAGAATAACAAAATACAAATAATACGATAAAAGATGTTTTCATTTTTAAAGAATTGCTTTTTATATAACTCATTGAGGTTAAGAAATATTGTGTTAAATGTTCTTTTAATAAAAAAGACCTCAAATTTGAGGTCTTTTTTTTGATAATAAACAAATAAAAATTGGTTTTAAAGTTTGAAGTGTTAACCTTTAAAGGTTAAATTTTTTATTCGCCAACTAGTTGAACTGCATCAATTTCATTCCAACCAGAAACTGTAGGGGAATCAATAGTAATTTTTACAGTTTTTGTTTTGTACTCTGTTTTTTCAAAACTTGCAACTAAATATTGTATGCTAGCATCTTTTTTTTCTGCATTGCTTTCGTAAACTGTGTGCGATTTGTTATTTGTATCAATAAGTTCGATTTTTTTAATAGCACCAGGGTTGTAAGTCTCTTTAATGCGTATTTCAGTGGCGTTTACTTCATTTTCAAAATTTAGTTTAACCCACTCTGTTCCTTTGTCTTGTTCTTTAGATGCCCATGCATTGCCATTGTCGCCATATTTTTCAACATTTGGTTTGCCTGTCATTTGTTCTGGCGACCAAGAGGCGTTTTTTCCTGTAACGCTTGCGTATGTCGAACTTGCTTTTGCATCAACTGCCCATTGCCCATTTCCATCATTTAAATATGCTTCATCAATATTTACAACTGTTACTTCTTTAGGTTCTTCTTTTACAATAGTTGTTACTGCTTTTTCTACAACTGTTTTGTTGTCATCTTTTTTTTCTCCGTTATTGCATGAGAATAATGAAATTGTAGAAATAATTGCTACTGGAATAATAATTTTTTTCATTTTTTAAATTTTTAAATTGTTTTTGTTATATAAGAATCATTAATTTATTTTGTATGTTGTTGCATTAAGCCATTTTTCAGTTATTTTATCAATTCTTTTAATATTTTCGTCAGATACTTTAAAGATGTGTTTTAAGGTTGGCTTGTCCATCATTGACATTCCTCCAATTTTTTCTGTAATTTCATTAGTTAAAGAAACAATTATCACATTATATTTCCCAACTTTTGCAATATAAAAATCTGCATAAAAACCCGATTCGTTATAATTTGAACCGTATGAACTTGATTGCTCAATAGAAGCAATTTGTCGATATGCTATTGTTTCGTATTCAGTTCCATTAATAGTAGTTTTTGAAAATGATGATTTACCAGCGACATCAGCTTTGTTTGGCAACGAAATTGAACGTAAATCCCAGAATGGATTTTGAACACCAACTTGAAATTTACCACTTGTTGAATTTATAATTGCTTCTTTTAACTTATCATAAGTGTATGTATTATCTTCAAAATAAGCATAATAAATATTTGTTTGAAAATCTTCAGATTTGTCTTCAATATTAAGAGCTCCTTTTATTTCAATTTCTTTTGAAATGGAATAAGTGCTACTATCAGTATTGCTGGCTTTTACGGTTATAAACTCATTTTCATCTGAAAAACCTTCTGATAACGGGCGCTGAGTAATTACTAATTTCCCTGAGCCATAACCTACCCCCTCGTCCCAGTCTTCGGTTTTTGTACTTTCCCATTTTTTATAATATTCGTTCCATTTGTCTTCCCAATGATATCCTGTAATTTTATAGCCTGCACCGCTTGCTTCCATTTCCATTTCTGTCATTCCCCACATTCTCGGAGTACTACATAAATCAGTTTTTGAAAATTTATTGTCATCAAAAGTGAAATCAGAACCACCATCTTCTTTTAGCAAATACGCTGAATATTCTTTTTTGCCTGCTAATTTAGCTGCAATATCTTTTTTTTCGAAATAAATGTAGGCTGGAACATCTAAACTATTTAAAGTCATGTATAAATAATACCCGTCGTAAGTTGTTACTCCAGAGGGAATAGGGATGGTGACTTTAATTGATTTTATTGTTGAACAGTCGCAAGTTGTTCCTACAGTTGTAGCTTTATTTACATAAAATTTTGCATCTTGAGCAATTGTATATATTGTTATAAGTAATATGCAAGATAAAATTAAAATTGATTTTTTCATTGTATTATATTTTTATAAAATTATTTTTTAGGTAAAAAAGTTAAATAAACATATTCGTCAGATGTGTTTGGTGTTGGGTCAACAGAATATGGAAATGGGTTAATTGTAAATGTTTTTCCGCCATCTTTCGAAAAGAAAACTGCTCCAGGATATTGATTTTTTTCGTTACGACTACTTTCTGCAGATGGAACTTCTACTCCAACAACAAATTGGTCGCCATCTGTAACAAAATGCCTGTATCCGTAATATGAGGTTTCCGATTTTGCTGCAAATAATTTTTCGGGTGTTGAGTTAAACCATTTTTTACCATTATCGTCGGTGTAAAATATTTGATCATTTGTTGAGTAAACTATCCTATCGGCACAAAACCCAATACCTCGCGATGAATTTCTTTCGGTAGGAGGAGTAATTGCTGTCCATGAGTTTCCATCGTCTTCGCTTATTGCTAAAACTGTTTCTTCAAAGAACCAAGCTTGTGCAAGCAATTTTTTACCATCGGCTGATACAGCGAGCCATGCCTCTGGTCCAAATGCTGGACTGCTATGTGTTGTGTCTTTTACACATGGAGAAGTTTTTTTTACCCAACTGCTACCACCATTTTTTGAAACATAAAACAAACCATTTGAGCTTAGAGCATATAAAGATTTTGATTTACCAGCAACAATAACATACGACCCATAAGGGTAATTTGTTGTATCTGAATTTTCTACTTTTTGCCAAGTTTTTCCTCCATCAGTAGATTTTGTTACACAAACTTTTGTTCCTGCAACACTTCCGTATAATGTTCCATCTTCGTCGGCTGTCATGTACGATGGAAAGCCAATGCATGTGTCTTTTTTTACAAATTCTTTTCCAAATTCGGAGTTGTAAATTGATGAAGTTGGGTAATAATACATTAAAAACTGCCCATTGTTACGTGGACGTGCTTCATTATTTTCTGTTTTATTTGATTCGTTGTTACACGATATCAAAAATGAGCTTAAAAAAATACTTGCAATAAAAAGGGTGTTTTTCATTTTTTTAATAAATTTAAAATTTATGCAAACGTATTGTAGATTGTATAAATTAAATAATTAATAAAGTGAAGGAGTTAAAAAAATAAGTGAACGAATATAAATTGAAAGTAAACGGAATTTATAGAGTAGGAAAAAGTTTAATAATATCATCGCGATACGACTTACCAATTGGAATTTCGTGTTTTGCAATTATTAAATTGTTATATTGAATAGCTTCAACTTTTTTAATGTTAATAATATATGATCGATGTACACGAATTAAATTTTGTGAATTAATTCGTTGTTCAAGTTCTTTAAGTGTGTAGCTTACAATTAGTTTTTCGGTTTCGGTATAAATAAAACTATAGTTGTCGTAGGCTTCAATAAACAAAATATTGTTAAATAAAATTTTCACACTTAAATTATTTTTTGTTTTAATAAAAACAAAATCATTTTCTTTAATGTTATTGTTATTTGTTTCAACAATATTTATTTTTCCGAAAGCTAATTCTAAAGCAACAGAAATATCATTTTCGTTAAAAGGTTTAATAATATAGCCTAGTGGAGACAACGGTTTAACTCTGTCGAGTGTTTGTTTATCGGTAAAAGCAGTGATAAAAACAATGGGTATATTTAATTTTTTTAAAAGTGTAGCCAAATCAATTCCATCAATTTCGCTATTAAGATTTATATCCATTAAAATTAAATCTGGTATTTGAAGCTCAATTTTTTTCTTTGCTTCAAATGGTTGATGGGATATGCCACATACATTGTAGCCCAAATCAATTAATATTCCTTCTAAATCAGAAGCAATAATGGGGTCATCTTCGACTATAAATATTCTTTTTTTACACATTATTATTTTGCAAAGGTATTTGAATATTTATTATTGTGCCATTATTATTTTCGAAGGTAATTTTTCCCGATAATTTTGTAACAAATGACTTTAATAATTGAAATCCAAATCCACCAAAATCCTCATTATTATCAAGATTTTTTATGCCAGTGCCATTATCTTTGATAGTTAAATTAATAAACTGAATGTTTTTTGTAGCAAAAAGTTCTATTAATCCCTCGTCTTTATTTGCAAAAGCATGTTTTACCGAATTTATTATGGCTTCGTTAACAATTAATCCAATAGAAATAGCCATGTCTAATGAAATAAAAATCTCGTCAACTTTGTTATTAAATAATATTTTAGTTTTTTGATTAGCATTTGATTGAATTACTGCGTTGCATAATTCGGGTAAATAATCTGATAAGTTTATTTGCGAAATATCATTTTTGCTATATAGCTTTTGGTGAATTAAACTTATAGCATGAATTCTGTCGCGAGCTTGTTTTAGA
>JAVHRJ010000598.1:485-8411 GCA_036171595.1 Bacteroidales bacterium | reverse complement strand
CAAAATCGCCATTAGATATAAGATTTTGCCCATAACACAATATAACAAGGTGAACATTGATAACAAGAATTAAAAGTGTTTTTATCATTCTAATATTATTGATTAGTCTTTTGTTTGAAATTTATTCTCCCCATATCTCTTTATTAATCTTATTAATTTTTCTTTTATTAGGTACAAATCCCGTTTCTCTCGAATAATTTCCACATTCTTCAACCGGAACATATCCAACTTCGCCTTTCCATTTTGCAATATAAGGATTGTAAAAACATTTTGCAGGTTGTGAAAAAATATTCTTAGGATCTTTTATAAACACACGACAATCTGTACAAATATGACGAAATTCGCAATCTTTGCAAACATCAATTTTAGCCTTTGTTATATACCATAAATCTTTAAATCCTGGTTTTTCTATAGCTTCTGCTAGAGTTGTGTTTTTAACATTACCATAAGATTTAGAACATAACGGACAATTTTTTATATTCCCATTTATATCAATCCCTATTTTTCGATTTAAACAAGTATTATAGTTATTAGATTCAGTAAAAAAATTAATATTGGGTGTAAATGTGTCTTTTGATGTTTCACCACAAAAAGATAATTCACTAAGAGTTAATGTTGTGAAAAAAGCAGATGAGATATTTTTATTTTCTGGCGAAGAATATATTAATGCTCTATTTATTCTATAATTTTTCTTAAGAAATGATAGGATTTTACTTTCATTATAATTAGAAGAATATCTAAAAATTAATTCGATGTTTTTAATCCTTGTATCTTCTATAACTTTTAGAATTTTTGAAAATTTTAATAAATCTAATTTGTCGTTATATCTTATTTGGATATCCCGACATTGTAGAGAATTAAGTTGAATAAATAATTCTGAAATTAATGAAACATTATCATTATTGACTTCTAAAACAGCATTTGTTATTTGTGCTGGAGCATCCCAGGTTAAATCAATATCAGGAAATTGATTTGGAATGTCAGTAAAAAACCCCAATTCTTTATCTCTTAAATCATGTAATACATTCAATAGTTGATTATATATTGCTTCAATATTCTTTTCTTTAAATTTTTCTAAGTTTATTGTTTTCAATTGATTTAATAATACAGCAAGATCATTTTCTATCATTGTATATGTAAATCTCTGCAAATCAACCACTATTGATTTCCCATATCCCTTTATTAATACACAATTCGTAAAAAGTTTAAAATACATATTCTAACGTTTAGTAATACATTTCATTATTGGTTTATAAAAACTATAAACAGGCATTTTTTTAGTAAAATAACTATCACATTCAACGATTCTAATAACAGGAAAATCATTCATGTCTTTTTTAGTTGCTAATTGATATATTAATGGTAATTGATTGTAAGAAAATTTAGTACCAAAAATTTTATTTGCGTCTTTTTTACTTAATTTCATTGTTTAACATGTTAATTGTTCTGCTACCTTTTTTTCTAAATAATAATTACAGGGTTCTGATATCATCCCAAATTGACCAACAGGATTTACCTCTAAAAAAACATAGTCACCATTATTTGAATAAATCATATCTATTGATCCAGTATTTAATCCAGCAACTTTCATAAGTATATGAATTGACTTTTCAATAGCTTTTGGAAGTTTAAATGGCACTGTCCTATGCTCTTTATCTTTAATGTATTTCCGAAAATCAATGGTAGTTTGCTTATATAATTGAGAAAAAATGGCAGATGAATATATTTTATTATTCAAATAAAAAATTCTTATTTCAAACTCCTTCTCAATATACTCTTGAAGAAAACAAGGAAAAACTAGGTCAGAAAGATTTTCTATATCATTTTTAGAAATTATTTCCGTATAGGTTGTATACATTATATTGTTATCAACAAAGAGCGAAGCAGGATCTGATAATGGCTTAACAATAACTCTCTTGTGCTTTTCAAGAAAACTGATGATGTCCTCTTTACAATTAGAAATTAAAGTTGCAGGTATATTTAATCCGCAATTTACAGCCAAGCATAATAAATGCTGTTTATTAATATCTACTTCACCTTTAATAATAGAGTTCCCTCCAATTACATTTTTTATTGACCCAACAGCAGCAAGTATTAAAGCAGAATTAAAAACTTTACATTCCTGTTCAATATGAAATGAAATGTAATCTCGGGTTTTATCCTGTATCCAAATGGGCATAGTGTTCCAATATTTTCGAAACCAGATTGATGATAATGCTTTGCCATTAATAGTAAGCATTAAATTATTTTTATCAATAACAATTTTTATTTGGGTAAATTGTTTGTTTAAATTTTTAATGATAATGCAATCAAAACCATAATATGTAATCCAATCATATACATCGTTTGTTGTAAAATCAGAATCGTTTGAGAAAATAGCAACTAACCCTTGATTACTATTTTCTTTAGTATTTCCCATTCGTCATCAGTTATTTTAAATGTTTCGCTATTAAAATTGAACTTTTCGTGCTTAAAAATATTTTTATATAATAGAATTGCAATTATTATAGTACCATAATTTGTTGGATGCATAGTTTCATCGTACAATAAATCGGGAGAATGATTCTTTTTGATTTTTTCAAAACAATAACTTACTGGAATAACTTCTGCATTTATTAAATTTGCTAATCGTTTAAACTTTTTAATATTTAATCTCTTTTTTCGGTGGTCATACTTTTTAGACCAACGAGAATCATACATGTAATTTTCAAAAATCATTATTTTACTTTCAGGTGCTAATTTTCTTATTTGCAGAATAGAATATTCTAATGAATCTTCATCGACTTCTCTATCCTGAAGATATATATAATCCCATTTTCTTGATTTCAACTGCTTTATGGCTTCCGATATTATTGTATCATTATTATTAATTCTTTTAGTATAAACTAAATTTGGATTGTCGGTTGGCACAACAACAGTAGTTAAATGTTTATATAATGAATAACCAGGATAAGCAACCACTTTATTTTCTAAATATTTACCGTTTATATCACAAAGTTTTTTAAAAGTCTGAGGTAAATCGTTTACATAAGTTAGGCTATTTCCAATATATAAAATAGATGTTTGAGCATTACAAAAAAACGTGAATAATATAAAAACAAATAATACACAACATTTAAATTTCATTTATTTTTTGTTTTTCAAATCAGTTATATACTCAAGAACTGATTCAATACCCCTAAAATATTTTGGGTATTTTTCATTTGGTTGAAATAATATTAAATTTGGAAACCCACTTTGATTAAACATATCGCCAACAATATCATTGCCACCAATAAATTGTGGCCCACACAAATCAAATTTTGAAACATATTCAAGAAGTTTATCTTTTTCGCTATTTTGTGGAGAACAAAAATTAATAATAAAGTATCCTCTTTTTTGAAGTTCTTTTAAAAGAGGGAGCTCTTTTACGCAAGGTTCGCACCATGTCGCCCAAAAATGAAACACTATTTTATCGACTCCTTTTTCAGAAACATATTGCCTTAAATTAATTTTTTCATTAGTAAAATAATTTGTAATGTTTATATCTGGTATTTCAGAAATTAAAGTATCTGCGATTCCAAATTCTGGACAATTCCATATTTTAACATATATTGTTGAATCAAAAGGATTTATTTTATTCAAATAAATACATTTTTTTTTCTCAATTGAAAAAATAACAGAAGAATTGATAAATGGATAACTAGAAGAAATAACTTGCCCTCCGGGACCATATAAATTTACAATATCAACGCTGTCAATATTATTTTTAAATTTATCATCAGCTAATAATATTTTATATTGAAAATCAGAATAAATTATTTCCTTATTAAACATAGTATACCCAGGAAAACTTTTCTCATTTCTAATTAGAGTTATAAGAGTTTCTATTGAATCCGTATTAATTACTTGTTGGCCATTTAAAATTATTGGATTAATAAAAACAACTAAACAATACAATTTTATTAATTTACTTTTCATGTTTATTGTTATTTATTAAAATAAGGTTGAAAGTCAACCTTTCAACCTTAAATTATCGATTAATTACAATTATCACATGGAAGTCTACCGTCAGCAAGTGCACACCAAGTGGTGTGAGTTGAAGCACTATCAGGACTAAAATCACGCGTTGTACCACCTGTACTTGTTGTTCCTGATCCAGTTTGAGTCCAACACCCTCCCCCTTTAATAGAATTCATTTGATTTGTTTCAAGAATTAATGATTTACTGAAAATTTTTGAATTTAATTTCATAATAATATATTTTTCCGCCTTCTCTCCTTTTACTTTTTATAAGGATTTTGGCATTTAACATAAAAACATTTATTTCCTGCTTGGCGGTTTTTAACCCTTTGCACCTTGCTTATTGCCTTGCATTATTGCGTAGTGTTTTTTATTGTTTATTCATAATGTCCGATTTTTTCGTTATACTTGTTTTGAAAACAGTCATTTACAAAAGTAAACTCCCTGGTTTTCAAAACTTCGCAAGCCTCAAACTCGAACATTCTGTTATAAACAATTTTTTATATTATATTTGCAGAGCAATTGTTTGGTTATACTTACGGTTGCGTATGATAAGAGCCAGCTTTGGTTCTGCAGGACCAAGCTGGTTTTTTATAAACAATAACATTTTACAAATAAATTGTAACATTATATACATGAAATAAAACAATTTACTAATCAAAATTAACATTACAAAGCTAATGTTTTAAAATTGGTGAAATCGTTTTTTTTTTTTGCAAAGTTATTAACAAAAAGAGGGAAGTTGTTAACAATTTGTGATTTATTATTTCTTTTAAATAAATTTATAATATTATTCAAGTATCCTGTCAACCAATTCACTTTCAAAATCGAAAAAAACTTGTTTTAGCGAACTTTCGCCGTTAGTTCCATAATTTACAAAAAACACCATAGTAATATTTCGCTGTGGGAAATAAAATAAATCAGCAACATAACCTAAATCGCGACCTGTATGACCAATACCATAAGCCGATTTTGTTGTAAATTTTTTAACCATTCCCATTCCACAAAAAAAGTCAGCATCTTCTTGAGCATACGTTTGCATTTGATCGAGCGATGCTTGCGAAAGAATAGTTTTATCAACTAACAAAGCTTTTATAAATTTCTGTAAATCAAAAACATTTGAATAAATGCCACCATAGCCATTGCCGCTTCCAGTTATTAAATTCGAAACATTAACTATCTCTCCATTATTATATAAATCGAAGTAACCTTGAGCAGCACTTGATGGTATATCTTCCCTACCTTGATAATAAGTGTCATTCATTCCCAAAGGGTCTAATACCTTTTCGCGAAGCAATTTTTCATGTTTCTCACCAGTAGCTTTTTCGATACACATTGATAACAAAAGTGTATTTGTACTCGAATAATAAGCTGGATAAGGATTGTTTAAATCATAAGCTTTTTGTCCATACACATAGTTTAATAGCTCAGTTTGAGTCCAACGTTTATTAGGATTATTTAATACTGCTAAATAAAATCCTGATGAAGTTATTACGTCAAAAATTCCAGTAGTATGAGTCATTAATTGCCTAATTGTTCTTCCATTAGCTCCGTCAATTCTATCTAAGATACTTTTGTCAATATATTTTGAAATTTTATCATCAACATTTATTTTGCCTTCTTCCTGAAGTTTAAATAACAATGTGCCAACAAGCAATTTAGTTATACTTGCAGCTTTTGAAATATGACAAGGTGTGAATTTAATTCCATTTTTAATATCGGCATATCCGCCTGCTCCAACCCATGTTCCGGTCGAATCAGTTACTAAAACAGAAATTCCTGGCAAGCCCTTTTTTACATATTTATCAATTACTCCCTGAAATATAGTATTTTTGGGATGTGTACTACTCGAATCAACAAAATTACAATCTAATTGTTTGGTTGCTTCTATATCTTTTGTGCAACTGCCATTAATAATTGCTAAAAGCAAAATAATAGTTGATAAATATAAAAAACTATTAAAAGTCATTCCGAACTTGTTTCGGAATCTTTGTTTAATTGGATATATGAGATGCTGAAATAAATTCAGCATGACGTTCTTGTTAAGCATGACGGTAGTGATTGATTTTATGTTTTTATTTTTCATTTTCTTTTGATTTTAAAGGAATTGAAACACCTACAAACAAAGAATTAACAGGCAAAACAGGAACATAGCCAGGTACAAATGTTCCCTGCAAAAATGTTTTAAACGCAAAAAACAATCTTTTACCTTGTGGGTCATCTTTTTTTATGTTATAATTTCCTTTAATTTCGAAATTTACAATATATTGTGAGCGACCTTTAAGTGATGATTTTTTTTCGTAAACACCTTCAGAATTTAAAATAAAAACATCGTTACCAACAAAGGCAAAAGCATACCCACCACCTATTCCAGCTCCTAAAAAAAAGCGTTTCCCTAATTTTCGAGAATACGAAATTGAAGGTTCAATTCTTATAACAGTTTGCACAAACCGATGATAAAAAAAACCTGCATTTGCCTGAACTTCAATAATATTTTTCTCGTTGTTATTAAGTTTCCAGTTTTTATAACAATCTACACCAGGATGAAATTGACTGTAAAATAATTGTTGGTATCCAAGAACGGGAAACGAAGTAACATTATTTGAAAGTGATATTCCCAATCGCGAATTTTGCGACCATAAATTTAATGTTATTAAAAATAAAATCACAAATAGTATGTTTCTATATTTCATTTATTTAATTTAATAAAATTTGAAATTAAAATAATTTTTGGTTTCAAAAATAATTAATTTATACCGATACTGAACAAGTTTGTAAAAGATTTTTTTGTTTACCATCGTATCATTATAATTTCACCTCAATGTTATGAAATGCTTATGTTTTCAGGTTTAATGAGAACAAAATTTTATAATATCTTTTGCTTCCTGCGATGACACAGATTTAATTGAGTCAATCTTCATGTTATTGGTATAAATAATAGTAACATTAATAATATGCAAATCTAATTGGTCTATTGTTTCGGCTTTGTCTTTATAATATTTTGCTTTGCTATTAAAAAGCGAATCTTTTAACCAAATGCCATTCGATACAATGAAAGTGATTTTACTCGTATCAATTGCTTGAAAATCTTTGAGTAAATGTTCAACTGTTGAATTAATGCATAAATTACATCCAGTTTCAGGTATAACAATATAACAATGAGAATTGTTACAAATATCTACATGATGTTTATTTTTAAGATAATTAATGAAAATACTTGTTGAATCTGTTTTAGTTTCAGATTTAACTACATTATGTTTTTCATTTATTTCTTGAGTACAAGCAAATAAAAAACATAGCCCGGCTATTATAAATTTACTTCGAATTCGCATAATCGTAATTTTTCGTTTTCTTTATCTTCATCAGTTTGTTGCATTCCTATAATAAATCCTTTTTTTGTTGGGATAATAGTACTCCAATCATAAATAGTATCATTTAAAAACCCAATTTCATCAAGTATTTTAAAATCTTCATTTATAAATATAATGGACCAATTTTGGGCTTTGTTAATAGTTCCGTTGGATTTTTTATAATTTCTTGCTTGTTTAGCAATTCTATAATATGTTTTTTGAAAAGGATTATAATGAATCACTGTGTATAAAGATGTTTTTGCCATATAACTCATTGTATATCCATAAACGTCTTTAAAATATGCAACACTATCAACTGGTATAATATCCTTTTGATTAAAATACTTACTACTGTTAGCAAATGAATCTATTTCAATTTCATTTTTTAAAACATTTAAATAAGGATTAAATGAAAATGAATATACTATACTTTTATTTGAACCTACTGTATATTGTACCCAAAAATTATTATAATCTACACCACTTTTACGTATTTGATAAGGAAAATAAATATTAAGGTTTTCAATATTCACACTATCGCCTTTTATTGTTATTTTTCCAACTGTTGGTAAATT
>JAVHRJ010000598.1:0-475 GCA_036171595.1 Bacteroidales bacterium | reverse complement strand
TGAGCCAACATAAATATTTCTAACCGTACGGCAAATAAATTCATTACTATTTATTTCAATAAAAGGAGCATTTCCAAATGATTGTAAAACATAAGAAATGTTCTCTGGAAATAATTTATTTGAAATGTTATATGTTTTTTTAATTTCTCCTTTATTATTTATTAATATGATAAATTTATCTTCATTACCTAAAACAAATATGCTATCAAGAGAATGAATACAAAAACATTCTGATGTCATATCATCTATTTGCATAGGATATTTTTCGAAAATGTTTATTAATGGAATTGTTAATACAACCTTATTATCTTCAATGTTTCTAATATATAAGCATTTATTCCCAATTTTATCAAGATAAAAATAATATTGTTTACTATTGATATTGCAATAATTAAATTCCCTATTTCCTGCTTTATTGTATGGGATTCCGAAAGTTCTTAAAGGCTTAATTTCAACTTTTGTTGTGCAAAATGTT
>JAVHRJ010000597.1:0-8422 GCA_036171595.1 Bacteroidales bacterium | reverse complement strand
GCGGGAATGACAATAGAAAACAGACTCTTAATTCGCATTATTAATACAACTTCTCTCTAACTTCTTTCAGTTTTTCATCAACAATAAATTCGTCGTAATCCATTTGTTTATCGAGCATTCCTTTGGGTGCAATTTCAATAATACGATTACAAACAGTTTGAATAAACTCGTGGTCGTGCGACGACATTAAAACATTGCCTTTAAATTTTATAAGTGTATTGTTAAATGCTTGAATTGATTCTAAGTCGAGATGATTTGTTGGAGTATCGAGCATCATTACATTAGCATTACGAATCATCATACGTGCAATCATGCAACGAACTTTTTCGCCACCAGAAAGGACATTTGCTTTTTTGTAAATTTCTTCGCCCGAAAATAACATTTTGCCCAAAAATCCCCTTAAATACATTTCAGTTGTATCTTCCGAAAACTGTGCAAGCCAATCGGTAAGCATAATATCTTTTTGAAATAACGCTTCATACTCTAATGGAAGATATGCTTTTACAATTGTTTGTCCCCATTCAAAAGTTCCAGAATCGGGTTCCATGTGACCTTTTAATATTTCAAATAAAACTGTCATAGCGCGAGTATCGCGTGAAAGGAAAACTATTTTATCTTTTTTATTAACAACGAAACTCAAGTTTTTGAATAATGTTTTTCCGTCAATTGTTTTTGACAGATTTTTTACTTCTAGAATGTTATTTCCTGGTTCGCGACCAGGTGTAAAAATAATACCAGGATATTTTCTTGTTGAAGGTTTTATTTCTTCGATATTTAGTTTCTCAATCATCTTTTTACGACTGGTTGTTTGCTTCGATTTTGAAGCATTTGCACTAAAGCGAGCAATAAATTCCTGAAGTTCTTTTTTCTTTTCTTCGGCTTTTTTATTTTGTGCAAGTTGTTGTCTTAATGCTAACTGGCTTGACTCATACCAAAAAGTATAGTTTCCAGAAAATAATTGAATTCTACCAAAATCAATATCAACTACATGTGTGCAAATTGAATCTAAAAAATGTCTATCGTGCGATACAACTAAAACTGTATTTTCGAAATTGCACAAATAATTTTCTAACCAATTTACTGTTTCTAAATCAAGGTCATTAGTAGGTTCATCTAATAATAAATTATCGGGTTTACCAAAAAGTGCCTGAGCTAAAAGAACTTTTACTTTTTGTTTTCCATTAAGTTCTTTCATTAATTTATCGTGAAATTCTTCTTTTATTCCCAAACCACTTAATAAATTTGCGGCATCACTCTCGGCATTCCAACCATCAATTTCGGCAAATTTTTCTTCTAATTCCGATGCTCTTACACCGTCGTTTTCGGTAAAATCGGTTTTTGCATATAGAATTTCTTTTTCTTTCATTATTTGCCATAAAACAGTATGTCCCATTAAGACTGTAGTAAGTACAGGAAATTCATCGAATTCAAAGTGATTTTGCTTTAGTACCGACAATCTTTCTCCACTGCCAAATGTTATGGAACCTTTAGTGTTTTCAACTTCGCCATAAAGCATTTTTAAAAAAGTTGATTTCCCTGCACCATTTGCTCCAATTATTCCGTAACAATTGCCAGATGTGAACTTTAAATTAACTTCTTTAAATAATATTCGTTTACCGAATTGAATTCCTAAATCTGATACTGTAATCATTTATATTTATGTGTGTTGTAAAAATTAAAAATATTCTTTTAAAAGGTTGCAAAGGTAATTAATTATTGATAAGGAATATACAATAAATTTAATTTTACTTATTTTATTGACAAACGGCCATTTTAGTTTGATGTAAGAAGATTATGAAATAAATTCTATAATAACAACCTATTACTTATGTAAAAAGATGGCGGATCAAGCCCGCCATGACGGCTTAAATTAAATTTTACCTGTTTTTTACATTAATTACGAAATCTCGTTTGTCTATCTGCTTTATTGTTTTTTTTACCAGAATTGTTTGGATTTGGCCTTTGATGACTTGAATTTCTTTTTTGAAACTGTTGTTTTGGAGCTTTAATAGGATGGTTATCAATTAATGGGAAAGGATGATTATTTACTACTGGAATTTTTTTAGAAATAAGTTTTTCAATATCTTTTAAATATGCTTTTTCTTCGGCATCGCAAAACGAAAAAGCTGTACCATTTGCACCAGCTCTACCAGTTCTACCAATTCGATGAACATAAGTTTCGGCTAAATTAGATATCTCAAAATTTATTACAAATTCCATATCGTCGATATCAATACCGCGAGCAGCAATATCAGTAGCAACTAAAACACGAGTAGTATGTGCTTTAAAATTTGCTAATGCTCTTTGTCTTGCATTTTGAGCTTTGTTACCATGAATAGCTTCAGCTTTAATGTTGTTTTTTTGAAGAATTTTTACAACCTTATCAGCTCCATGCTTTGTCCGCGTAAACACAAGAGCTGTTTTAATTCTTTCGTCTTCGAGCAAATATAGTAAAAGTGCATTTTTATTTCCTTTGTCAACAAAATACACATATTGATTTACAGTATCGGCAGTTGTTGCAGAAGGAGTAACTTCAACTTTTAAAGGTTTATTTAATATTGAGTTAGAAAGTTTTACGATTTCAGGAGGCATTGTTGCTGAAAAAAACAATGTTTGTTTTTTTGAGGGAAGTAAAGCTAATAATTTTTTAACATCGTGTATAAAACCCATATCCAACATACGATCTGCTTCATCTAACACAAATATTTCAACATCTTTCAATGAAATAAATTTTTGATTTATTAAATCGAGTAGCCTACCAGGTGTGGCAATTAGTATGTCAATTCCACCTTGTAATGATTTTACTTGTGCACTTTGTTTTACACCACCAAAAATTACAGCAGTTTTTAATTCTGTATATCTGCCATAAGCTTTAAAGCTTTCGTTAATTTGAATAGCAAGTTCGCGAGTTGGTGTAACAATTAAGCTTTTTATTTTTCTTTTACCAGCAATTATTTTGTTAGCACTTAAAATTTGTAATATTGGAACAGCAAAAGCAGCAGTTTTTCCTGTGCCTGTTTGAGCACATCCCAATAAATCGTTTCCTTGTAAAACAATTGGTATTGCTTGAATTTGAATTGGCGTTGGAACCGTATAACCTTCTTCTAATAGTGATTTTACAATTGGTTCAACAATTTTTAAAGACTTAAATGGCATTATTAATTTTTAGTGAGAAACATCCATTAAATAAACACAAATAGATATTTTTATAATTTTACAAAGGTACTATAATTTTTTAATTAAAATTTTTGAGGATAAAATCAAGAAATTATTTTTCTTCTTTAAAAAACACTTTGTAATAATTCATACCTGAAGTTTCATCAAACCCTTTTTCAATAAATTGCCTATCACCATGAATATAAATATGAAAATTTTTGTCGAGTTTTAAAACGCTTTTAAAAATTTTAGCTTGTTTTTTAACCGCTTGAGGGGAAATATCAAACGTGTTTGGCATTTCAATTTCATTGTTTTCGCGATATGCATCATCAAAACTTCTGAATGATGTTATAACATCTTTACTTTGAAACACTTCATTTTCAAATTCACTTTTATCGAAAGTATCATTAGTTTTAAAATATTCAACTGAACGATTTAATAAATCAATTTTATCGGCCTTGCTAACATCAAATTCTTGTGATAATCGTTTAGTAACAAAATTTTTGGCTATAGTTAAAAAATCTTTAGTCTGGTGGTAATCGTCGCTACAAGGAGTAATTTGCAAAAAATTATCTTTCCAATATTGAGCTTCAATTGATTTATTAGATTTATCGACAACACAAACTTTAAAACCCGAATCAATATCGGTATTAAAAATCAAACAACCTTTATCTAGTTTATCAACATTAATTCCATCGTCGAAATTAATTGAGAAATCGCTACTATTATTTTTTAATTTCAAAAATGCTTGTCGGGTTTCAGATTTAAAAATACCAATACCATCAATAGTTTTATCGTTAAATCCAATATTTGTGAAATATGTTACAAACAAATCACCTGATTTTATTTGCGGATGAATAGATAGCTCGTACAAGAGTTTTGCAATATTAATAGAATTATTATGAAAAGTTTTTTCGTTTTCAAAAATTTCTGACGCAAATTTAAATACTGGATTTAACTTAAAATCTTGATTTGAAAATGTAAAAGAATAAAATTCTGGTGTTGAAAATGGAGCTAAAAAAAATTTAAAAAGCAAATTGTTTACTAATTTATCTGAAGTATCTAATACTGATTTAGAAAGAATTAGTTCTTCATTGTTGGTTTTATTACCAACAGAATGAACCGATACTTTAATAATATTGCAATTTGTGTAATCTAACATAAAACTATTTATTATAATTTCTGCACTTTAATAACTTTATTGATTTTAGTTGAGCATATTGTTATAAAATATAAACCGCTTGAAAATTCGCTGATATCAAAATTGTTTTCGTTAATATTATTTGAAAATTTTGAATCTGTTACTTTAAGTATTTGTCCAATGTTATTTGATAAAATTATTTTATAATTTTCGTTTTCTAACCCACTACATTTCACATTTAATAAGCCATCTGTCGGATTTGGATATATACTTAATTGATTGGCAAAATTATTTTCTGTAATTGTAGCAGCATTAGAATTTACACATATATCAAAATCGCCCGAATAAGCACTTATATCATAACCAAAAACTCTAATTAAATATGTTGTGCTTGTTGTTGGAACAAATGTTAACTGTTCTTGTAACATATTCCCATATAAATCGGCACATGCAATTTGAGTTGGAGCAGAGCAAACACCAGAATATACTCCAACGCATGGATCGAGATTACCTGAAGTTGGATTAACAGTAATTGTTATAGGCATTGTATCGGCAGTAGTAATTGAAAACCAAACATCATCATCGTATCTACCAGACTGATACAAGCTAGAACAAGTAGCCCCACCATTAAAAGGAATATCAGGACTTTGAGAAGTTGCACCAATTGTTGAACAACTTGTACTAACACATGATGAATTTATTGCTAAATTTATTGGGTTTGGTGGACCACAAGAATTATCGTTATCACATAACAAAGTATCAACAACCCCACAACCACCAATAACGATATTTGAATTTGCACATCTTGGGTCATAACTGCTTAATTGGATAGCGGTATATGTATGATAAGCAACTTTCCAATCGGCTCCAGAAGCCTCTATAACGCGATAATTTCCGTTTCCGTAATTTGTTTCAACAAGTCGCACATGCGAACCTGCAAGATTTACAATATCGCCAGGTTGTGATTGTGACAATGAAATTGGCGAAGAAATATTTGGAAGTGAAGATGTTGAATATTTAGTTGTTCTTTCCCATGCCCTTGTAACAAAACCAGAACAATCTTGTCCGCCTGCACACGACAGTGGAGCTGATGGAACTCCCGAGCACCCTCCGCCCGATGCAGAGCAAACTTGCCCAGCCGATTTGCAATTTGAAATTGCCGTTGCATATTCAGCTAACGACGACCAACCACCCCAACAATAAGGTAAAGCAGTATATGAGCCAGCACTTGTAATCCATGGTGCAGTATAAATATTTCCACCACCACATGAAGTTCCGCTCCATATATTACAAGAAGTTGCTGTCCAATTAAATGCTGTAAAAGTTACAGCATTATTAATAATTTGTGTTCGCGATATTTGCGAATATAAATTTAATGTAGATATTGTTAATAACAATATAAATAATACATTAAGCTTTTTCTGAATTATTTTCATTTTTTTATTCTCTATTTTTTCGCCATTGTTTGTGTCTTCACAAACAATGTGTACATTTTATTTGTTTGGGATGTTATAAATCGTTTGTGAAGACACAAACGAAAGCAGGGAGTATAGGGTTCTGAGTATAACTGTTTCATGTGTTTATTTTTAATTGGAAAAAATTATTCTTCAACTTTTAATAAATTATCGTTAAAATGATATTTTTTATCAATTAATACATTGGGGTATCCATTTACATTATTTTTTTCCGATTTTTTTATTTCGGTTAATGAAAAAACAGAAACACCATCGGGTGATGATACCATATTGTACAATAAACCATTGGGTAAAAGTGAAAATTCTTTATTAGACAATACGTAATAAACATCGGGGATTTTTATTTCGGCAACTATATTCCCAACGCTAGTTTTATTAACTTCAACGCTAATAATTTTTCTTTCAATTTTAATTGGATTTTCTGAAACATAAGTTTGAACATCTAAAATAATTCTACTCTTTGTTGAACCAACTACATATACACCAGCAACCTTGTTTTCTGAAATAAATACTTTTTTATTTATTTTGCTATTTATTAAAACAACAGTTACAGTATAAGAATTTTCGCCTTTTATTTGTGTTTTAATATATTTACCCGACGACGTTACCCAACCGCTATACTCAATTGGTGTAATTGAATTACCATTTGATTCTATTTTTAAACTATTTCCCGATGGTAACAATAAATAAGTTGAATTATTAAATCGATAAATTCTTTCGGTACCAAGATATTTATCGGGAAATGAAAATTTATTTTTTTCAACTCCATTTATATCATAAACAAAAACTTGCTTTTCGCCCAAAACATAAAAGAATCCATTATTATAGGCAAAATCGCGAGGTGCAAAAAACACAGGGAATTTATTTAAAATTTTTCCATCTATTTCATTAATAACAATAATTTCACTAGTTGAATTGCATAAAAATGCGATTTTATTGTTTTCTAATACCTCAAAAGAAGTGGCACCTAAATTAGCTCCAGGTACTTGCGAATATTGAATACCATTACTATCATTCCACTTAATTACAGATAACTGATTAACAGCAAAAGTTGATTGCAAGTTGTTATTTGGTTTTTGTCCCCAACAATTTACAACGACAATAATACTTATTAGAAATAAATTAATTTTCATTTTCAAATTTTTAATTTAACGTAAAGATAACAATTTTAATATTTTTTAATTATAACTATATTTGATAAAAAGCAAATATTTATTATTGTTATGTAACATAATTAAATATAATAGCAATATTTTTTTATTACTTTGTAAAATATTATGATTTAATTTATAAAAAGTAAATAAATGAAATACGACGTAATTATTATAGGAGCAGGAATAGTAGGGTTAGCATCGGCATTAAAAATAAAAGAACAAAAACCCGAATTAAAAGTATTAATACTCGAAAAGGAAAACAAAATTGCTGCACATCAAACTGGAAATAACAGTGGTGTAATACATTCTGGCATATATTACAAGCCAGGAAGTTTAAAAGCAACAAATTGCAGAAAGGGTTACAATATGCTTCTCGATTTTTGTAAAAAAGAAAATATCCATTACGAATTATGCGGAAAACTTATTGTGGCCGTTACTGAAGATGAAATACCAAGATTAGAAAATTTATACCAACGAGGAATTGAAAATGGGTTAACAGAAATAAAAAAAATATCGGCCGAAGAAATAAAAAATTACGAACCTTACACAAAAGGCGTGGCAGCCATTCACGTTCCATATACTGGAATAATTGATTATAAGGTTGTTTGCGAAAAGTATTTAGATGTTTTTAAAAATCGTTTTGGTGGCGAAATTTTACTTAATCAAAAAGTGAATAATGTAATTGAAAACGAAAATGAAACAATTATAGTAACCAATTCGGGCGAGTACAGAGCAAAAATTGTGGTAAATTGCGGTGGGCTATATTCTGATAAAATTGCTAAACATACTGTTCCAAATTTAGATGTAAAAATTATTCCTTTCCGTGGTGAATATTACACATTATCCAAAGAAAAATCGGGAATGGTTAACAATCTTATTTACCCTGTTCCCGACCCTGCATTTCCATTTTTAGGAGTTCATTTTACACGCCGTGTTGATGGAAAAGTTGAAGCAGGACCAAATGCAGTTTTTGCTTTTAAACGCGAAGGATATAACAAAACAAGTTTTAAATTTTCTGAAGCTTGGGAATCGCTTACTTGGCGTGGATTTCGAAAGGTTATGTGGAAACATTTAGGTATGGGTTTTGGCGAATATTATCGTTCTTTTAATAAAATTGCTTTTACACATGCTTTGCAAAAACTTATTCCATCGTTAACCACTAGCGATATTGTTAAAGGTGGAGCAGGTGTTCGTGCTCAAGCTTGCACACGAGCAGGCTTATTAGTAGATGATTTTTTAATTTTCGAAAAACCTGGAGTAATTAATGTTTGCAATGCTCCTTCGCCAGCAGCAACTGCTTCGCTTGCAATTGGTGAAACTATTTCAACAGTAGTTCTTAAACATTTGTAAAAAGACTTTTTTGCTTGTGGGAAAATTTATTTGGAGGTCGAGTTTGAGGTCAAGATTGACTCCTTAATCTTTATGTTTATTAATAGCTTAATCATTCTGAGTGATTAGCGAAGAATCTTTTCAATGAGAGCCCTTTGAACGAAAAA
>JAVHRJ010000596.1:0-8429 GCA_036171595.1 Bacteroidales bacterium | reverse complement strand
ATTCTAAATCGCGCATGTGGCGATTAACGCTTGAACATTATGGAGGTAGCTCATATTTCAATTCTAAATCGCGCATGTGGCGATTAACGCTTGAACATTATGGAGGTAGCTCATATTTCAATTCTAAATCGCGCATGTGGCGATTAACGTTTTTAGCCTGAAAGTTTTCTTACCTGATACATTCTAAATCGCGCATGTGGCGATTAACAAAAATAAGAATGGCGTGGGTTATTGAATATTATTCTAAATCGCGCATGTGGCGATTAACTGCAAAATATTTCAATAATAATAATAACCCCATATAAACAGCAACTTAATTCATTTATGAGTTTTAGCTTCGTTTTTAAAGAACTTTTCAACTAATTGTTTTTAAACAGGAAAATTTCCTGTTTAAAACGAAGGTATAAAATTAATCTTTTGAAAAAGTTAATGCAGTTTCTTTTACTATATCAAAGATATTATTCATTATACCAATATCCCAAAAAAAATCAATTAATTCATCTCTAAAATCTTGATCTTTATTATTTGTTAATTTAAAAGCTAGAGGCATAACTATTGCATCTTTGAATAAGTCTGCTACATCAAATATTAATGCACCTCTTCGTGTTTTCCCGTGCAATAATTATAAAACCACTTATTTTCACTCTATTTTCTGGCATCCAAAACGATTAAATTTATAATTTTTTTCTTCTTTACTTTTATAAATAGAAAATTTAAATGCTTCATCTCTACGTAAACCGATGTCATTAGCTAAATCGCATAATTCTTCCATTGATTTTGTAAAAAGCCCATTAAAATCATTTTTAATTGAAATATTTGATTTTGAAACCCATTCTTGACCTTTTGATGTGTACTGGCTTTTGTACCATTTTAAATCTTTTCCGTAATACCATAATTCAGTATCGTTTGATTCTCTTAGCTTTGCTTTTTTATATAAATCAGAGGAAATCCAAACTGTTTCATTGTTAATAATTGGGTTTAACAACTCATTTAATTTATCAGTAATTGCATTACTATCGTATTTTGAAAACAAATGAGATGAAGTGTCGAAACGTAAATTTGCATCTAATCTTTCATTTATCTTAGATTCATCTATTAATCGACATAAATCATACCTGTAATCTAAATTAGCATTATTATAATCATGAGAAAAAGAGGTTTGATTCCCAGGATTAGTAAAAAATAATTTATTTCTTATTTTTTCGTTGTTTCGATAGCTAATAAATTTTCTATTGTATTGTAATAAAACAATATTTGGCGAAAAAATAGTTGTTAATCGATGTCGATTAACCCGACCAGCCATTTGAACAATCGATTGGATGCTTGAAGGCTCAATAATAGCATAATCAAAATCATGATCACGCCCAACTTCCTCAACGGGAGTTGCTACAATAATTATTTTGATATCATTGCTTTCGGAATTCTCAATAATTTTTTTTATTTCTTCATCTTCATAGATATGATTATCTCCGTTTGTTCGTTTTAATAAATAATCAAGTCGTTTTTCAATAACATACCTCTGAATAGCGAAATGTCTTGAGTGATAACAGCAAACATAAAATCCTTTTGTTGATAAATTTTTAGATAGTTTTATAGCTGGTTTAATATTAGCCATTCTTATCACTCCAAATGAAATTCTTTTATTTGTATTTGGAATTAAATTTGAATGCAATGCATGCATTTTATTTATTGAATCAATAATGTCATTTGCATAATTGGTTACAAACGGTTTATTTAAATTAATTTTTTTAATTTCAGCTTTTTTAGTAATTGGTTTTTGATTGTTGCTTTTCATAATCTCAATAAGATGAGACTTGTATTTTAAATCAAAATCATCCGATTTAATTATCTCTGGTTTGATTGAATTATCAATAACATAACTTAAAAAATCTGTTTTGCTATCATTCATTGATTGATAAATTTTATAGCCAGAAAAATAGCTTTTATGAATAAAATTAGCTATTTCTAATGGTAATGTCGCTGAAGAAATGATTACATTCCTTCCAAACATTGCAGAAATTCTAACCAATCTTAAAATAGAAGTAATCGCGGAAGGTTCTAAGCTATCGATTTCATCAATAATTAAGTCGCTATGCATCAATCGAATTAATGCAATAGCATGATTCCGCTGTTTTGTCGGATCACCTGCATCAATAATGTAATCAAGTGTTGATACCAATAATGGTGCAGAAATTACAGAGCCATTAACGAAATCATTTCCAAACCCTTTTAAAAATTCAGGGACTTTAAATTCAGTGTCAGAAACCAAATACGGAATAATTTCATCTTCATCGCATTCTTCTTGAGTTAAATCACATTCTTCATAAGCTTTAATTTTTTTAGTAACCGAATCACCCACCACAACAGCAAGCTCATTATAGGGAATTGATAATTCTTGGCTGTAACTTTTACCGGTTTGAACGGTAAGAGTTCGCAAATTTAGCACGGTTGTTAATCGAATATTATTTTCACGAAGAGAGGTTGCAATTCTAATATTGCTTCGCGTTTTCCCCGAGCCAGTTGAAGCAATATTTAAAACTAACGAAGGTATTCCTTTTTTAAGAACCGAAACAGCTTCATTTTGCCATTTAAATCTATCTATTAAAGCCTGCTTCGTAATGCTTTCAATAGATTCTTCAGATAAACATTCCCCATCAAAATTTACCATTTGATATGCAAATTTATTGGCTTCATTTCCAACAGATGATAAGTGATAAGCTAATGTTTGATTATAAAAACCTTCGGATGTGTTAGCAAACAATTGATTAACTGGCTTATTTGTTTGTAAACAACTCAAATTACTTTTATCTGCTGATACTTTATGGTCAGCTAAGATAAGTGCTGCACGAGCCACAAAAGCTATCCCAAGCCAATAATTATCAATCTTTTTAGACCAATCTTTCCCCTTTATTTTAGATACAGTATGTTGAATTATTTTTTTTATTTCAGTTAAGTCATGATGACATAATTCAGTTTCAAATGAACTATTTTTACTGTTTAGTTGAAGATGATTCGTTAATTCAGCTTTTCTATCACTAAAAAAACGATGGTGTGTTAAGACACAATACATAATTGCATCTTCTGCATTATTTAATTTTTCACTACTTAAATATTCACCAATTAAACTTGTATCTTTTTTGAAAGAAATATAACCAAAATCCAAAATTTCATTCCAGGTTTTCCCGTTTAAGAATTCTTTTAATATTTTTCCCGATAATAATTCATGTCTTACAGGATCGGCTATTGGTGTTGATTTTGATAATTTCTCGTTAAAAAATTTATTAATTTTGCCAATATCGTGCATAAGCCCTGCATATTTAGCAATAAGACAGGCTTCATTTATCCAAGGCAAAGTTGGACTTTTATTTGTATGCTTACGGATGTTTATAGCTATTTCACCATTTTTACCAAAATATTTATTATTCCCCACTGTCCAAATTAATTTAATTTTTCTTGTGCCATAGTTTTGATAACAAGCAACTGAAGTTTGTCTAGTGGCTACCTTTTTTAGTTGAGATTTAATTTCAGAAAGAGCTTCTAAAGTTATTGGGGTAGCCCAAGTAAAGTCACCAATACGATTAGCGTAACCATCCAAAATCATCCTTGTTTTATTTATTGCACGAGCTTCACATTTTGAAATAAATACTACATGCATTTCTTATCTCCAATAGAAATAATAATAGGCCAAACTGCATTTGATGATTTTTTAATCTCACCAAATCTCTGAAGAAGCTCAAATTCTAATCTTGAATCAATTTCCAATATGTTGTTCTCATTAATTCCAAGCTTGTTTTTAAAAACGCCTATCTGTTCCTTAGTTAAACGAGGATTAAATTTAATTTCCATTATTTTTTTAGTGGAATATGGCGACCTTTTTTTAAACGATCGAGGCAGGTCATCAGTTACAAAATTAAAATCAATTATTCTTGATAAAACATATGTTTTGATTGGATACTGCGGACTCATTAAATCATGGGCTATAACACGCCATTGATCCGCTAATCGCTCTAATCCAATAGGAACAATTCTCTTTACTTCGCCACAAGAACCCTCTTTTAAACTAATGTAAGTGATATCTAAAGCAGATTTGTGATTAACCTTAATTTGATTTAAACTTTTAATAATTGATGACAGTAAATTTTGTTTAATTTTACTCTTTGACGACAATGATTTGATTGTCACATTTAATTCAGATAATTTAAGCCCTGTTTCTTCAAAACTACAACCGTTATCTAATGCATACATAAGCTGTTCATCATTAGATACACTATGCCAATAATGTTTTTTATCAATAAAGCCATCTAAAATAAGTAAATCACCTTTTTTTGTTATAAAAGACTCTTTATTAATTAAAGATAATACCTTTGAAGCTGAAACTGTTGATATTCCAGTAGCATCAATAATATCACCCCTTTTAACCTTGCCAACACGCATCAATCTTCGAATACAAAAATCTACACCGCGATTAATGACACTATTTTTTTTATGTTTAATCATTTTATGCACCTAAGATAATTTAAAATAATTTACTATAAAAAGAAAAAAATATCAATATGTTAAATATTTTACAATACAATGGTTTTTTAAGATTTATTTTATTTTTTATTGTGATATGATGACTTATCAACTTTAAAGAGGTGTTAAATGGCTAAGTCAGAATGGAAACAATATACAGATGATGAATATCAATTGGCGTGTAACGAACTAATTCACTTATCGGCAAAACAGGTAAACAGTAATGTTGAACCTGGAGGGGTTCGCTTAATTCATTGTATTGATCTACCTTATCTTGCTATTTCAACTTGCGATCCGCAAGGAATTTTACTTGAATCTCAATTAAAAGGTGGTGCGGCTTCTGCACCTATTTTTAAACAGATTTTTGCTGTTACTGAAAATAATCTTGATGATTACGAAGGTTTTTCGGAAAATGAAATTAAAAAAATTAAAGAAATCTTTAATTTAAATTCAGTATCTTACGCGAATTTAATGGGAGAACCAAATTCTCGATTGAAACAAATTATTTTTCCTGGTGTTGATGGAGATGTTGTTCTTACTCCTTTGCACTCTTCTGGGTTTATGACAAAAATCAGTAAGATTCATTCTGAATTTATTGATGCTTTAAATATTAAAGAAAAATCAAAAAAATTCAAGGTTTTTAATTGCGTAAAAATGGGTTATGGTGGTGCGAATAAAATTAATATTGGTATTCGATCACATTCATTATGCAAACCAATGTATTTTAAAGCTCCTACTGAAAGCAATAAATTGAAAAAATGTTTTTCACTTTATTATAAGGGCGTTAATGTATTTCACTCAAAGTTGATATCTGATTATTTAGATTGGTTGGATTCAAGTGGATATAAAAATAAGACCAATTTAGAGCTTCGCTCTATTGAAGAGAAGTTTATTCAAGATATTACTAAATATGCATTATCAGAAGGTTTGTCTGGTTTAAATTATTTGAAGGAGCATTCAAAATATTTGCCTAATTATATTGAATCAAAACCAGCAACTTTAGTTAGCGATTTATTGGATTTTACGATGATTGGATTGATTATTCCTTCAGAACGTAATGCAAATTGGAGAAAATCATTTAGTTGGTTTTTAGCAAAAGGAATTTCGGAAGTTAAAAGAATTAAGAATAACAAAGAAATTAATTCTGGAATGCAAGAAAATAAGATTCAATCTATTCGTTCTATTATTGAAAGTGAGATTTTGTAATGATAATTATTCCACGTATTTTTGTCACTGGAGCGAATGCACAATCCGCATATTCTTTTGTAACGGGTGTATCACCATTGGCTTGGCTTGGCTTGGCAAGAAAATTAGCTATTGACATTAATGGTTTAGAAGGTAGCGAAAAGGTTAGAATTTCAATTCTCCATCATCATATGGAAATGAAAGGTGAAAATCATTATGGTGACATTTTACCTTCTCAATTACGAAGTGCTGAATTAACCACAAGGAAGCAAACTCAAATGTCAATGGGATTGCAGCCTATTGCAAATTGCAATTTAAAAGCCACTTTAATTATTGATGGTATTAATGCATCTAGTGAAAAAGTAAAAAAGCATTTACTTAAACTACGTCTAGCTGGTGGAGCAATTGAGAGTTTTGGTGAAATTATTCAATGCGAAATTGATGAAATTTTATTTAAAACCAAAGGTGGATTTTTTATTAAAGAGTTTGATTGTTTATCTGGAATAGCTCCACAGGATAAAATTAAAGCTTTTTTGTCTTTATTGCTTAAGACAAAAGATAAAAATGAAGAAATAGAAAAAAATGAAGATACTAAAAATAAAAAGTGGTTATCTCCAATGAATCTTGGTTATATCGCTGTAACTGATTTTAACGAAAAAGAAAATTCAAGATTTTCATTGCCTCATGCTTACGCAGAGCCTCTTGTTGGAATGATTGAATATGTATCAAAGAATAAAATTGAAGATTTTTCTCAAATTCCATTTTGGGAATATAGCAATACAATAAAAAATGTTTTTGTTGCAAAACCTGTAGTTTTTTAATTTAATTAATAAAGGAAATATATCATGAGTCAAGTATTTAAGTTGCCAGCAGTTATGTCAATGAACCGAGCCTCTGTTATCACAGATGCTATTATGAAGAATAAGTTTGATGATGGAAAAACTTCGTTGGTTGAAGTGATGCGTCATGGAATTCGTGGAGTTCAAAATATTAATAAAGATTCTGAACGAGAATTAGGTAGTCGTGAAGTAAGTAATATTCAAGAAACGGATACTGCTCGTTTGGATGCAAATGCAACTGGCTTGATTGTTGAATTTTCAACAAGATTTTTGGATTTAATGAATTCAGTTAATGCGTGTGCTCCATCTGGCAAAGCTAAAGCTGATGAATTGATTGAAGTGAAAGAATTCCGTCAAAGCTTATTTTCTTTTATTGAGCGAGCTAAAGTTTCAGATGGGATTAAAGATGTTGCATGTCGTTATGCGCGTAATATTGCTAATGGTCGGTGGTTGTGGCGCAATCGTGTTTCAGCTAAGTCTATTTTTGTTAAAGTAACTGTTGATGAACATAGCTTTATTTTTAATTCTCTTCAAATACCGTTTTTAAATTTTGATAATTTCTCAGAGGATGAAAAAACCCTTGGATCGCTTATTGCGAAATGCTTAACTGGCGAAGAGGATTACACAATTAAAATTTCTGCAACCGTTGATTTTGATATTAAAGGTTCAATCGAAGTCTATCCATCACAGAATTATCTTGGTGATAAACCAGATGGTTTCTCTCGCTCATTGTATAAGTATGGACTGCCAGATCAAATTGATAAAACAAACAATGCAATGGTTGGTTATGCAGCTATTCGTGATCAAAAAATCAGCAATGCCTTACGTACTATTGATACCTGGTATCCAGATTTTATTACAATCAAAGAACCAATTCCTGTTGAACCAAATGGTGCTAGTTTAAAATTTATGACTTTTTTCCGTCAAAATAACGAACATTCAGCATTTAAACTTTTTGCACACTTAAATGATATTGATCCATCGAGTTCTGATGGCAAATTCTGTATTGCTTGCATGATGCGCGGAGGTGTCTTTAGTCGTGAATCAGATAAAGAAAAAGGGGATAAAAAAAGTAAAAAAGTAAGCAAAAAAGACTTAGCCGCTATTGAAGAAGAGGTTTAATTATGAAAGCCCAATGTTTTATTGATATAACAGCATTGGGCACTGATGAAGATACATCTAAGTATGTTGTTTTGAACAAATTACTGCATATTCTTCACGGTGCTTTCAATAAAGATGATGTTCAAAAATATGCTATTTCATTTCCTGAATCAACTCAAGGGAAAACACGATCGGTTGGTGGGAAAATACGTATTTTTGCAGAAAAATCAATGGATTTATACCAATTAATTGAAAATGTAAAATCACATCATGTTATGCGTGATTATGCTCAATTAAGTATGCCAAAAGATATCCCTATTGATTTTAATGGTTCATATAGTACATGGCTTAGAATCCGAGTGCAAAAGAAAGAAGGCTTGAATAAAGAAAAAACAATTAAACGTGCTACAGAATCACCGTTTATTGAAATGTATTCAAGCAGTGGAAATCTTTTTCAATTAAGATTTATGAGAATGAATGCAACAAAACAAATTTCCAACTTTATACCAAAAAGCTATGGACTAGCTTCTCGTGAAAATATGTTTTCATTACCTGATATTGATTAATTTTAGCTTCGTTTTTAAACAGGAAATTTTCCTGTTTAAAAACAATTAGTTGCAAAGTTCTTTAAAAACGAAGCTAAAATTCATATAAATGAATTAAGTTACTGTTTATATGAGTTATTGTTGAAATATTTTGCAGTTAATCGCCACATGCGCGATTTAGAATAACATCAGCAATACCAGTTGTGGCAGCAGATAGTTAATCGCCACATGCGCGATTTAGAAT
>JAVHRJ010000595.1:0-8445 GCA_036171595.1 Bacteroidales bacterium | reverse complement strand
CCATAGTAACATAGAATATCTTTCTAGAAAAAAAACATTACCACCTTTTAAATTAAATATTGCCATAAAAAAAATTAATATAATCCCAATAAAATTATTTTGCTTTAAAAAATGAATAATTAATTGATATATAAATATTAAATATATTATAATACCATAAATGCCATGTCTGATAATTTCCTGAGAATAAAAACTATCCGAATAAAATTCTAAATTAATATTGAAATCTACTTCATGCATTGGAATAAAAAGGAAATCAACATTATTATAAATATATATCCAAAAGGAATAAATAGATTCTTTTAACCCTTCATTAGATTTTATTTCATCTTTATTAAATAATTCAAAAGCCCAATTAAGTGTATCTGAATTAATTTTATTAAGAAAATAATAAATTAAAATAAATAAAAAAGGCAATAATACAAGTACATTTAAATTAATGTTAATCCTTTTTGAATATTTTATAAATATTAACAGCATTAATATAAAACTTGCATAAAACCCTGTACGCCCAGAAATCATTGCAGAAGATAAAATAATAAGGATAGATAAAATTTCTTTAACCTTAAATCGATAAATTTGATATTTAAAATGATATAATAATAGACCAACTAGAAGTACAAAATAAAATAAGGTTGCAGTATAATAATCTTTAAAAATACCTGGCTCTCTAAATCCTGCAAAAACAATCCCAACTGATTCGTAAACTGTAACAACGGGGACATAAAATTTATAGACAATTAGACGAAAAAACTCGCTAAAAAAAGATAACAATGCTATTAATGGGGCTACTATAGATATATAAATAATTGCTTTAAATGTATTTCTAGACCTAATAATATTTTTATTTATAAAATAATTATCTAAAAAAAAACTCCAGCAAAAAGACATTAAAACAAGCCTAAATTGGTATAGGTGAACCCTAAGATAATCTCCTTTTAAAAGGATTACAGTTATAATAACTAAAACATATAAAAACACATACCGTAACAATATTTTTGTTATTTTACTTAAAAAAATATTATCTTTTTTAAAAATTAAAACATAAGGTAGTAAACAAAAATAAAGTAAAAATTCAGGGGGGTAATATCTATTTTCGCCCATCGGAATTATAGGACTATAAATAACAATACAATATATTATTAAAAGTGACCAATAAAATTTTTTGTTTTTAATAAATGACATAGTGCTAGTGCAAAAATTTATTTCATTTTTAAAGAATAACGTAGATTGCCATAATAGTGCTTTAATAAAATGATAAAACCTTCAAAACCTAATATTTTTAGTATATGAATTTTATGTTTTTTATAATATAATTTATAACCTAATATAGCTTTTGGAGAATTACCTATTGTTTCTTGCTCATGTTTATGATAAATTGTTAGAAAAGCTGGAACTACCCTACATTCATACCCCAATAAAATTACTCTTGTCCACATATCCCAATCCTGACAACTTGGAAAAGTGATATCAAACAACCCTGCCTTTAACAAAGCTTTCTTTCTTAACATTACTGATGGAGAAGGTATGTAGCATTCTCTTAAAATTCCTTTTAAAGCATTCTTAGTGCCTTCAATTTCAGATTTATAGTTTGAGATAAGATTTTTTCCATTTTCAATTACTTTAGTCCATGTATATACAATCCCTACATTTTCATTATTCTCAAAAACTTTAACCTGTTCAAATAATTTAGATTCTAACCACTCATCATCATCATCAACAAGAGCTATTAAGTCATATTTGGCATTAAGTATCCCGAGATTTCTACTAAATGGCGCACCAGAATTTATATTATTACGAAAAAATGTAAATTCATTAAACAATTCAGAATACTTTCTAATTACAAGTTCATATTCATTTATGTTGGGAGAATTATCATCAACTACAATTACTTCAAAATTTTTAAAGGTTTGTTTATTAATACTTTCTAAAAGTCTTTCCAATAAATCTGGCCTTTTATAGGTTGGTATTACAATGCTAACTTTCATTTCTTTAATTTTATAATTAAAACTTGTTTATAACCCTTAGAATAATAACCTTCAATCAAACCGTTAGGAGAAACACAAACATCTTTTATTGGCCAAGAATTTTGTATACATAAAAAGTTAACTATGTTTTGCATACTTGGCAAATAAAAAAACAATTGCTTAACCTTAAATGGGCTTAAAACATATGTAGTTATAAAAATTTCATATTCAAAATATTTGAATTTTCTCAGCATTATACCTAAGGGACTTACAAGTAAAATATTACCACCTATTAAAATAGATAAACTTCTCCAACGAATTGATTTCTTAATTTGTTCGAAAAAAGGTAATGGTAAAGACTTGATGTTTTGTAAACCTGGGGCGTACTGATCACCTCCATATATCGGAGTTATACATTTATCTTTAAAAAATATTAAAGGAATAGCTAAATCATTTGTCCAATAACCTTCAGGTTTTGAAATTATGGCAATATAATTTTTCTTTACAATCTTTTTAAAATTGTTATCTTGAAAATTATTTTGTATTAAACTATAATTTATTTTTAAATTTTTATATTCTTTTAAAATATCATAGGCTTTATGAATAAAAACTCCCATAAAAGGTAGATAATCAAAATAATTGTTATACGAGTACCATCCAGAAAAACTAACATCCATTAAATCCACATTCTTTGGTTCTGATGTTTGAAATTTATTCATGACCAAAGGATAATTCCCATCTACTAAACGATATTTATCTAAAAAGGAAGAAACCAATTTAATTTCAAATAAAACAGAATCATCTAAAAAAAACTTATAATAAAGTGCTAAAATATAAATCAATGCCCCATATCCAAAACTTTGTTCTTGCCCTCTTCCAATATATAAAGTATCTCCATCAGGCAAAATGAATTTTCTAATAAATGATACACCATTTTGAAAGGCTTTAAGAAAAAACGCATCTCGGGTTTCCATGTATATTTCAGCAATCATTGCCATAGAGAAACAATGGTATTGAAAAGATTTAACCCCTTTATCGTCAAGTATTAATCCGTTTTTAAGTTGAAACCTACCTATTTTGGCCTTTGCTTCTTTTACACCTAATTTAGTATCCTCTTTACAAAGGATTCTTGTATTTGAACGTAATAAAGTCCAATTTGTGCATTGCGTATTCTTAAATCGCAACGGGAGTAACCTTTCTCTGATTTCTTTATCCTCACTAAGTTTAAGAAAATTAATAAAAGCATAATTATTGAACTCAAAATGAAAATCATTTGCATTTTTGTCTTTCTTATCATATTCTTCAAGAAGAATAGAATATGCTTGACTATCTAGAATCGAAGTTTGTTTCAAAAGTAACAAGGAAAATGTTTCCCCATAAAAACTTCTATATTTTAATGAGTTTTCTTGAATTAACCAGTCTTTTATATAAATGGATATTCTAGTAGATATAATTTTTAATTCTTTCATTCTATATTATTTAATAATTCGAGCCGGAATCCCTCCAACTATAGAATTATCTGGAAAAGACTTTGTTAAAACAGCTGCTGTTGCTATAACACAATTTTTACCAAGACGAACACCTCCTAATATTGTTGCATTTCTTCCCAACCATGTACCTTGACCAATATATATTTCACCACCTTTTTTATAATCTTGATACATTATTGGAACATCTTTATCATCAAATCCGTGATTACCACTATTAATATGACAAAATGGTGCTATTAACACATTTGAATCTATAAGAACTTTTGAATATGATTGTATATGCACATTCCCATTTATTCTTGTGTTAGCACCTATAATCAATCCCTCAGATAAATGATGAGCTTGCAAATACACATTTTCATCTATCATACAATTGTCACCTATTTGAATTTTACTTGGATTTGAAATTCTAACTGACTTAGGTATAAGATTCCATATCGAATCTCTCCCCCATTTAATATTTTCTCCATAAAAATAAAACTGCTTTTTATAGAGTCTCCTATAGAATATTGAATATAAAATTCTATCAATAATAATTTTAAATAGAAATAAAAAATCACGATCAAAAAAAATTCTATTGGTAATATATTTCATATAATTAGTTTTTAATAAAATTTTTTAATTGTAAATAATCAAATCTTAGATTAATCTTTAATGAAATTTTGTAATTATATTTTTTAAATTCTTTAATTACTAATAAAAGCCAAAATATGGCATTAATTACGTTTGCAAAAGCTACTCCTATTAAACCATATATAGAAGCACTTAATGTGTATGAAAGTATTACAAAAAGAAAAAGAGGTAAGGAAACACGACTAAAGAAACCTTTAACATTTCCTTTTATATTTATTAAAGCTACCAAAGGTGATGAAATTGTTTTAATAATAATCAATGATAAAACTATTAACAACATATAATAATACATTTCAATAACATCTCTTTGTCCTGTAATCAACTGAAGAAAAGGGATGCCAAAAATCACAAATCCAAAAAAAGTAAATAATCCAATATAAAAAGATATTTTAATAAATCCATTTGTTGTTTTTTGAATCTCTTCATTTTCGCTAATATTTGATAAAGCTACACTATTTTGATATCCTAAAATAGAAGGTATAATGTTTGCAATATTTGCGCTATTTAAGGATATATTATAATTTCCTATTTCTGCTAAACCAACAAAAAAAGAAAGAAAGATTGTATCGGATCTATAAACAAAGCTTGTTATAATTCCATTTAAATGTGTCCAAATAGAATATCCGGCTATTGAAATCTTAATAAACTTCCAGTCAACTCTATTAAAAAAGAAAATAGTAAAAAAATTAAGTTCTAACTTCTTGTATGCTTTCAAATACCAAAAAAAACAATAAATTATATTAACCACTAATTCTACCAAAAAGTAATAGTACAAATTATTGTAATAAAAAAGACCACATAAAGCAATTAATCTAATGAACGTTTTTAAGGAAGTTATTTTTGTAACCAATTTTTGATTATACTTAGCACTATAATAAATAACAAATGGACTAACCAAAGCTTGACCACTTAATACAAAAAAACTAATACCAACAGCATAAAAAACCTCAACTTTATGGTAAAAAAAGAAAAGTAAAAATGCAAGAATTAAAGATAGGATAAAGATTAATACTATTTTTAATATACTAAAAGCACTAAAGTTTCTTAAAACATTTGTAATGTTATCTTTAAATTTTTCATGATCCCTGAGAATGATTGATTCTGCAGTTATATTAAAAAAATTAAAAAAAACATAATAACCTGCAATAACTCCGAGTATACCGTAATCTTCTCTTGGCAAGTTTCTTATTATGACAAAACTTGAAATAAATTGAGAAATTATTAAAATAAATTGTTCAACCCCAGAAAATAAAATATTGTTTACAATCTTTTTTGTCACTATTTATTATTTTTATTCTTATCAATAATTTGGAAATCTACATCCCACATCAATATTGTACCTTTTAATAATTTTACCATAGGAAAGGCTGCCGGATTAACAAATCGTAAAATCTTTGATTTAAAAGGAGAAAATTCCCCTCGATACCATAAATTCCTTTTTATTTTATTATTCAATAAAATTAATTTACTTAAAAACTGAGGAATTGGTTTTGTTTTATACCAATTGTTACAAAGTTTTATTACTTCTTTATCATATTCATTTGGTAACATCCTTACATGTATAATCCATTCATCATTTAAATCTCTCACATACATATAAGGTTTCATTTTATCAGGCACTTTTTTATCAATTATTGATATCCTAATATCAAAACCTTTCTCACCTATCAGAACAACTTCTTCAACAGGATATTGATAATAGATATTTGTGTTTTTATGATAAAATTCTTCACCATTTATATTTGCAGATTTCACATATTCTTTTTTGACTCGAAACCTAAGTACAAAATCCATAAAATAAGAATCTTCAAGACATATTAGAGATGCTTTTCTATTAATAACAGTGGTACCATCAATAATTGAGTCAGTAATATTTAAACTCCATAAACCTTCTTTCATTTTCACTTTTAAATTTGCAGAATACACATTATTTCTAATTTCATACTTTTCGGAAATAACTTTATAACGATAACCAAAACCATTTTCCAATGAAAAAAAAGCTGATGAATCTGCTGTTTCAACTCCCCAAGGATATATAATATTATAACCTTTGTAAAAAAGCTTATTTACTACTTTATTTTTAATCTCCCAACTAATCATATATTAAATTCTTGAATAATTTCTCGCCACATTGTTTTAAATATTGAATATGCATGATTTTTTAATACATATTCTCTTGCTTGTTCACTATATTGGATATAATCCTTTTCAACTAAGTTAATTTTGGTTATATATTCTTCAATACTACTTTCACCCCATCCTTTAATTACAAAATCAGGTATTGTATCAAGTAGCTCAAGACCTATACCAACTTCACTTATAAAAACCGGTAGTCCACAAGCAAGTGCTTCTAGTGTTACCATACTGCATGCTTCAAATCTGCTTGGAAATATCAAAGCATTATATTGGTTATATATTATTGGCATTTCATCGTTATTAACACCTTTAATCCATTTTAACGGATATGGAGGTGCTGAATCTGTAACACAGTCAATTTCAATTCCTTTTTTTGTTAACTCTAGTAATATGTCAAATCCCTTACCATAATAATTATACCCTCCTACAAATAGATATTTGTTATTTTTTTCAATCCCTAATGGTTTAAACTTATCAATATCAACTGAATTAGAAATAACTTTATCAACCTTTATTCCTTGATTTTTTAATATTGATTCTATAAATTTAGATACAGTTATAACATATTTTCCTCTACTGCTATATTTTTGAATTTTTCCAAAAAAATTAAACTGAATTTTTGCTCTAAAATTTATTTGACTCTTTAAATATTTAGAAAATCCAAAATAGGATCCATGAAAAACGTTGATACAATTTGGGTGGTGTATCCTAAAACCAAATTCCCCATTACAAATTACAAGATCAAACTCTTTTAATTTATCTCTATATAATTTGGATGTTAAGTATGCATTTGAGAAAAATTTTGTTAATAATTTATCGCTTTTCGTTTTAACATAACCATCCAAAGTAAGCCACGTAACTTCGTGTCCCTCTTCAATTAGTATTTCTTCAAGTTGTTTGGTTACTATCTCAACTCCACCATTATAATTATAAAATGGCGTAATAATTACAATTTTCATAATATTCTTCTTACAATAGGTTTAATAAAAATATTATTAATTTGGTCAAAAATAAAATTCAACTTTGCAATAATCAGATTTTGATTAATTCCAACCAATATTTTGTAATCATTATAATATTTGTTTAAAAAATAATTATTAAAATAGATAGTCCATAAAAATTTAATAAATATATTCATCCTTTGACCACCTGAAGGAACATCTTTATTGCTTAAATGAAAACAAAAACAATCATTAATAATATAATTATCCCTACCTTCTATAAATAAAGCCATTTGAAAATCTGTTTCTTCTCTATACCCATTCCCTTTAGAATAAAATTCATCTTTAATATAATTAATTAGGAATTCTTTTTTAGTTATAAATAAGGCATGTGTAAATGGTACTTTTGTAGAAACTGTTATTTTGCAAAATGGATTAAACTTCAATTTATTATAATCAAATAACTTCTCTTTTTTTAGAATACTATAGGGTTCAATTTCGTTATAATCTGCATATTGAGGCATATAAACAATACATCCAGAAACAACTCCTAAATTTGATTTTTCACAATAAAAATTTACTAATTTTTCGATATAATTATTTTCAATAAATGCATCATCCTCACCAAAAAAAATCAACTCTGTTGAGGCTAATTTAGCACCTAACATTTTACAGAAGTATGCACCCCTTCTTTCGTCATTTTTAATAACTTTTATTGGAATATGTGATTTATAAAAAAAGTGAATATCCCCGAAAAAATCACTACAATCATCAATCACAATTATTTCTTTAACATAGGTCTGAGAATAACTCTTTATTGTTTCTAATAAAACGTTAAACCTATTATAAGTTGCTATTACTATAGTTACTTCTTTTTTCATAATTTTATAATAATTAAGCCAAAATATTCCAGATCTTCATATTTATTCCTGAATTAAAACTAAAATTTCAAAATATTTTTACTTTTAAAAAGCCTATATTAATGTTTCTAATAAAATAATTTCAGTATCTTGTTTGGTAAATAAATACTTTACTCAAAATAATTCAATGTGACATAGCCACCATCTTTTAAGTACTGGTCTTTTTGCATCAATTTTACATCACTTTGCATCATTTCTTTTACTAAGGCCTGTAAATCGTATTTACATTCCCAACCCAGTTTGGTTTTTGCTTTAGTTGGGTCGCCAATTAATAGATCAACTTCTGTAGGACGGAAATATTTAGGGTCGACGGCTAATACCACTTGGCCTATGGTAGGACGTTGTCCGTTATCAGTTG
>JAVHRJ010000594.1:0-1638 GCA_036171595.1 Bacteroidales bacterium | reverse complement strand
CGTTCCCGATTTTTTAAGAAATTTAGTGGAAGTTTCATCTACAGTAAATATTTCAGGAACAAATTACACTGTAAAATATTATGTTATTCCAGATTATATGGCAATTGGCTGCGACAGCGATTACTTTTTATGTCCAATGACTCCTCTCCTTGCCCAGCGGATAGCCGATTATATTGGATTTTCACTTCCTACAAGAAAAATGGTTGATGATATATGGCAAACTGCAACAGTAAAAATGGCTCCTCAACCAATATCAGCTAGTTCAGATATGATTACAGTACCCGTTTTTGCCACACATGATTCGATGGTATGGACACAACGATTAACATTTTTAAATACTCACCCACTTGGCGAATTAGTTGCCGGAGATAAAAAAGATGTAATTATTTCGAATCATATTTATGGAAATCCTGCTCCTGGCAGAGTTGTTATTTATGGTTGGCATTATCAAAACGGAACACCAATTCAACCTTTATATTACGGACACGAAGAAACGTATGCAGATTATAGTCATGGAATACGATTTGTGCAAAATGAAATTTATGTTGACGGTTGTTTAAACACCGTTCAAAATATTTTAAAATCTACAACATTGTGCACATTATTAAGCGACGAAGGTGTAATTTCAAATCCTCGTTATCCTGTAACACCACTTATTATTACTAAACCAATTTCATTTTGTGTTTTAGATAATAATTCAGGAAGCATTAAAATAATTGCAAAAAGCAATAGTGTTGTTTCGGGTTATAAAGTTTCGTTAAGCCACGATGGAAAGTGTTTTGAATTACCTCAAAATTATTTAGGAAATAACATTACAATAAATAACTTAACAATTGACACAATAATTTATGTAAAAATTGCTGCTATTGGCATAAATGGCGGAATTTCAGAATATTCAGAAGTATTGGGAGCTACAACAAATGACACAAACAATTTTGGGCATTATCTTATAATTAATGCATTTGACAGAGCAACTTCGGGCAATACTTTCGATTTTATACGTCAGCATGGTAGTTCAATAAAAAATATTGGACAATATTTTTCTTCGGCAACTAACGAAGCTGTTACTGATAGCGTAATTCTTATAAATAATTTTGATGCTCTCGATTATATTGTTGGCGAAGAAAGTTCGGCAAACGAAACTTTTTCGACACAAGAACAAATTATGCTTGAAAATTGTAATATTCCATACTTTGTATCAGGCTCTGAAATTGGCTGGGATTTAGATTATTTGGGTTCAACTTCCGATAAAGATTTTTATCATAATATTTTATTTGCAACTTATGTTGAAGATGCACCAAATAACCAACCATCAACTTATTATTATGCAAATATGGGAATATCAGGAAATACCACAACACCATTTTCGTTTGATGATGGCACAAATGGGACTTACGATGTTAGTTATCCCGATGTTATAACACCAAACACAATAGGAACTTGGCAGGGCGAACAAATTGCTTACTTCGATGCTTTTCCAACAAAATGTGCTGGTAGTTTTTATTGGAACAAAATGGTTTACCTAACAATCCCATTTGAAACAATATACCCAGAGAGCAAACGCGATGAAATAATGGATATTGTTAACACAATATTTTTTATGATGAGTTCGGCAACTGAAAAAAAAATTAATTCTGA
>JAVHRJ010000593.1:1443-8478 GCA_036171595.1 Bacteroidales bacterium | reverse complement strand
CCGACCATTGCCCATTTAATACAATTGGACAAAAAAATATTGGGAAAAAAGATTTTACTAAAATTCCAAACGGTGCAGGTGGAATTGAACATAGGTTGGAATTACTATATACATTTGGTGTATTAAAAAATAAAATTTCGTTAAATGAATTTGTATCAATAACATCAACCAATCCAGCAAAAGTTTTTGGAATTTATCCGCAAAAAGGCGAAATTGCTGTTGGTTCAGACGCTGACCTTGTAATATGGAATCCCATAACAATAAACACAATATCTGCTAAAACACATCATCAAAATTGCGATTCTAATATTTACGAAGGTTTTAAAACAAAAGGAAATGCAGAAATTGTAATTGTAAACGGGAAAATTGTGCTTAATAAAGATATACTTTTAGTAAAATCACAAAAAGGAAAATATCTTAAAAGGTTTTAGGAAATTTTAACGAAATAAATAAAGAACTAATTATTTTTTTCAATAATTGCAATTTCATCAGGTGTAATTTCGTATAACTGATATATTAAATTATTTATTTTTTCAAAAACAGTTTTAATTCTTCGTTTTAAAAGTAATTTTTGGGTTTCAAGTTTTAATGATTTCAGTTCAATATAAAATAAGGATATTTCTTCAACATTTTTTATAATTTCATTGTACGTTTTAATTTGTTTTGAGTCATTAAAATCAAGTTCGAAAAAAAAGAAATTTTCCATTTGTTTTTTACTTACATTCAAATAACCACCTGACATTGAATTGTTTTTATTTAAAGTTCTATATAAAAAAGAAAACAAATCAGAATTTAACAGAGCTAATAAATATTTTAAAGAATATTTATTTGACTTATTTAAAATTACAGTAGTTGATTTACCAGCAATAACTTTTCCATTATCAAAAACAAATTCTAAATTTTTAATCATTCCAGCACCTATTAACTTTTCAGATATTGCTTGTTTAAATCGGTTTGGGAATAATTTTTTAAATTCATTTTTATTTATTACTGGGCATTTATAAGCATATTTTATATATTGAGTTTTTTCTACATCCCAAAGGATATTGTATTTATCAATAGTACCAGTATTAATAAATTTAAATTCATTTTGAGTAATGCTCTTATTTTCTTTAATTATTTCTTTAATTTTATATGCATCTGAAACAGATGCTGCATTTTCAATAATAAAATGACTTGTAAGAAATTTAGATTTATCTATTATTTTATCTATTAATAAATTGTCTTTAGCAAATTTGCGAGTCCAGTTTGTTTCGTTCTTTGTTATTTCAAAGTTCATTTCATAATCATTTGAAATACTTTCATTTATATAATTAATTTTATAATATTTTCCATTCTTTTCTTCGTCTGTTTTATTAACAATCAAAACAATTGGATATACATTTATTTTTCTATCATAAGAAATAAAAACTGGTACTGAAGAATAATCGGTAATATTTTCAACATTGTAATTTGAAAGAAATTGTTTTAAATAATCACCGTAAGGCATTGAAAGAAATTTATTTGGAATAATCATTCCTAAAGTTCCATTTTCCTTTAATAATTTTATACCTTTTTCAACAAAAACACAATATAAATCCCAATTCCCCTTTGCACAAGAATATAACATTGAACAATATATTCGCTCCTCTTTATGAGTTTTAACCATCTCTTCAGAATCAATATACGGTGGATTACCTATTAAACAATCAAATCCACCTGATTTCATAATATCATTAAATCCATTTTTCCAATCAAAAGACTTAATTCGTTTTTCGATATTAATGCTAAATTCAATTTCATAATTATAAAAATCCGGACTAATCAAACTATTTCCACACAAAATATTGTTATCAAGTGATGGCAAAATTCGTTGATGAAATAAAAGTAAAGATGTTTCGACTGATGTTGTTGTTTCGCCCTCTAATGCTTTAATAAGCAAGCTTAATTTTGTAACCTCAACTGCCTGCATATCAATATCTACACCAAATATATTGTTTAATAAAATACGGTTTTTTTCGGCAGTTGTTAATAATCCATCACGATTTATTGGACTGTCTTTTGTGGATTTCTTTTTAAGTGTTTTGTTATAATATTTTTGATGATAATTTAATAAGTACTGATAAGCACCAAGTAAAAAAGAACCACTACCACAAGCGGGGTCCAGAATTTTTATTTTACTTATTTCATCAGGTGTTTTATTTTCTATTAATTTTCCAACTGTGTTTTTAACAATATACTCAACAATGTATTCGGGCGTATAGTAAACACCTCCAGCTTTTCTAACTTCGGGCTTTGTTTCTATTATTGCATGACCTGATTTTTCTAATCTAATTACCTTTCCTAAAAATTGCTCATAAGCATAACCTAAAATCTCAACAGGTATAATTGAAAAACCATAACCACTTTCATAAAACTCATCAATTATAGTTCCTAATATTTTATTATCAACAATTATTTTCTCAGTAATTTTATCTTTTTTAAAATCAAAAATACCTGAATTATATTTTTGATCAGAAATTTTAAAATAATAAAATAAATTTTTATAAAAATTTCCCTTTAAACATCTTTTTAAATTTCCTTCATTTTCAATATTTCTGTCTTCACAAATTTTTAAAAATACTATTCTGTCTATTGTTTGCTGAACACAAAAATTAATTTCTTCCTCGTCAAGCTCTTTATTATTATAAGCAATATTTGTTGCAAGGTAGGTTCTCCAACTTTCTAAAGATTTTTATAATTCTTTATCAACAGTTTCTTTTTCGCGGTCGTTTATATTTTTTATTGCAAATTGTTCTATACTCCCATTCTCAACATTCTCTTTTGAAAAGGTATCATATAAAAAATCAAATTCCTTTAAGTAATCTTTATATAAAATAAATTTTATTCTGCATTTTGTTGATTTATCTGTTTTTAAAACTTTTTTTGTGCAATCATATATTGCAAACTCTTCAAAATCTGTTAAAATTGAAATATTTAATTTTGCATTCCATCCATATGTTCTTAATTGATTTGCAGGGTCAGGATCGTCTTTTAACAAAACAGATGGTCGTTTAGCTTCTAAAAAAAATTTTCTTTTGTTATTTATATGAAACGAATAATCGGGTGCTTTTGTATGTCCATTTATTTTTATTTTATCTTCATGTCGTACTTCTCTTTCAGTTTGAAAAAGTCCCTTTTTATTTTCAATATCCCAACCTAATGCTCTAAAAAACGGATCAATAAAATCACGCCTAGTTTGCGTTTCATTATATAATTGTTGCTTGTAATACTCTTCTTGTTCAGCAAAACGACTAATTAATTTTTCAATTTCTTTATATGCTTTTTCCTTATTTGTCATTTGTTTTTTTTCAAATATAGTAAAAAAAATATTTGCTAAATGAATAATTAAAAATGTTTACTAACCATAATTAAACATATTAAAACAAATTAACCCAATTACTTAAAATATTTTTCCCATAAGGCGTTAAAATTGATTCTGGATGAAATTGTATGCCTTTTATATTTAGCGATTTATGCGATATTGCCATTATTGTTCCATTTTGCTCACGTGCTATTATCTTTAAACAATCTGGAAAATTAGTGTCGGCTACGGCCCACGAATGATAATGTCCAGTATCTATAACATTAGGCAAACCACTAAACAAACTATCATTAAATAAAATTTCAGTTTTGCGGTTTACTCCATGCCACACCTCTTTCATATTATATAATGTGGCTCCAAAATATTGAGCAATTGCCTGATGTCCTAAACAAATTCCCAATATTGGTTTTAATTTTCCTAATTCAATAATTTTATTTAAAATAGGAAATTCATTTGGTAAACCCGGACCAGGCGAAATAACAATTCCATCATATTGTTTAATTTTATTTATCGAAATTGCATTATTTCTAACTACTTTAACTTCTTTAGCTAAAGGTTGCAAATAATGATATAAGTTAAATGTAAACGAATCAAAATTATCAACAATTATTATAGATATGTTTTTTATCAAAATAAAACTAATTTTAAAATATTATTTTTGTACAAAAATAAATAATACTATTTAAAAATATAGAATATGAAAAAAGTTATTTCAACAAACGAAGCACCTAAAGCAATAGGACCATACAGTCAAGCAATTGAAGCTAATGGAACTGTTTATATTTCGGGGCAATTAGGCATAATTCCCGATACTGGAATTCTTGCACAAGGTATTGAATATCAAGCTGAACAATCGCTAAAAAACATTGGTTCTATTTTAAAAGCATCGGGATTAAATTATAGTAATGTTGTAAAATGCACAGTTTTGCTTGATAATATTGATAATTTTAAAATCGTAAATGAAATTTATGGAAGATTTTTTACCGAACAATTTCCTGCACGTGCTGCATACCAAGTTGCAAAACTTCCTTTAGGTGGATTAATTGAAATTGAAGCTATTGCAGTGAAATAACTTTTTTATATTATGGATAACCAAAATAATATATTATTTTCAAAAAATGTTATTGAATTTGTTACTGTTGCAGTAGAATTTTGCAATTTCATAGAAAACAGTCAAGAAATTTCTGCAATAAATTTCTCAAAAGCAACAAATAAAATATTGCCACTCACATATTTAAAAGCATCATTGTTACCAGATGTTGACATTGAAGAAGAAAACAGTACAGAAGATTTTGTTAACGAAGAGATATACAATTACATACAAAATTTAATTTCTGCTAAATTTAGCGAAAACGACTTAGATTGCGATGTTCCCGAAACATCATCGCAAAGCGGAGAAAATACTACTGCAACAATTTCAGAAATTTTAGCCGATATTTATCAGGATTTGAAAAATTTCACTATGAATTATCGCACAAATAATGAACTTGTTATGAATGAATCTTTATACACTTGCAAATTCAATTTTGAACAATTTTGGGGAGCACGTTTGCTTGCTGCACTTTTAGCATTTCATAAACTTGTATATAGCAACACCAATTGGGAATCATATAATGTTAAAACAAATAATAAAGAAACAGATACAAGCAACTGGCTCATATCACAACGTCAACAAGAATGGGAAAATGAATTCTAATTTTTTACAAAATATTACTAAAGAAGAAATAGCAACTTTACCTTTAGGCTTTTTTGAAGGTGAAATTATAGTTATTGATAATAACATTATGTACAATAATGCAATTAAATATTTAAAAAAACAGAAAGAATTAGGATTTGATACTGAAACAAAACCTGCTTTTAAAAAGGGACAAAAAAACAAAGTTGCACTTTTGCAAATTTCTACTTTAAAAAAAGCATTTCTATTTAGAATAAATAAAATTGATAATTTTCAGAAATTATTTAACATCTTAAGCAATCAAAATATTACAAAAATTGGTGCGGATATAATTCAAGATATGAGGGTTTTGCAAAAAATAGCACCATTTACCCCTAAAGGTTTTGTTGATATTCAAAAATATACAGGTAACTATGGCATTTTAGATAATGGATTAAAAAAATTAGCTGCTATTGTATTAAAAATAAGAATTTCTAAATCACAACAACTTACGAATTGGGAAGCTGAAACTTTAACAGATAGCCAAATGTTATATGCAGCAACAGATGCATGGGCATGCTTAAAAATTTATCAGACTTTAAATAAAAATATATTACCAACAATTACACAAATTGCTTCTAATAATTTTGTAAAATAAAATTCAACTTAAAGTAATTTGTAGTTTAATAATAATTTAGAAGTTATCTATTATAAATAATATGAAAAATTATAAGCTTATATTAAAACCTGGAAAAGAAAAATCGGTAAAACGTATGCACCCGTGGATATTTTCTGGTGCTATAGCTAAAACTGAAGGCAACATAGCAGAAGGTGATATAGTTGATTTATACGACTCCGAAAATAATTTCTTAGCTAAAGGTCATTACCAACCCGATTCTATAACATTACGCATATTAACTTTTAAAAACGAAAATATTAATTCTGAATTTTGGTATAACAAATTACTAAATGCAATAAATAATCGTATTGAATGTGGACTTTATAATTCAGAAACAACAAATGTTTTTCGGCTCGTACATGGCGAGGGCGATTTTTTACCAGGCTTAATTATTGATTTTTATAATGGTGTTGCGGTAATGCAATGTCACAGCGGTGGCATGTATCTTAATCGAATTGAAATTGCTGAACAACTAAAAAAAATAATGGGGGAAAAATTAATTGCCGTTTACGATAAAAGCGATGGTACACTTCCTTATAAATTTACCGAAAAATCGGCTAACGGGTTCATACTTGGCCAAGCAAACAGCGAAATTGAAGTTTTAGAAAATAGACATAAATTTATTGTAAACATTGTTGAAGGTCAAAAAACCGGTTTTTTTATTGACCAACGCGAAAACCGCCAATTACTTGCAATGTATTCAAAAAATAAAATTATTGCTAATATGTTTTCATATACTGGTGGATTTTCGGTTTATGCATTAATAGCAGGAGCTCAAAAAGTTCAAAGTATCGACTCTTCTGCCAAAGCAAATGAATTAACTATAAGGAACGTTGTTGCTAACAATATTCACAATAATCACGAAATAATTACCGAAGATGTTTTAAAATATATTGAGAATATAGATCAAAAGTACAATTTAATAATACTTGACCCACCAGCTTTTGCTAAACACAACAAAAATCTAAACAATGCTTTGCAAGCATATAAACGATTAAATGCCAAAGCGATAAGAGCAATTCAAAAAAACGGAATAATTTTTACTTTCAGTTGTTCACAAGTTGTAAGCAAAAATGATTTTAGACAATCAGTATTTGCAGCAGCTGCTTCAACCGGTAGAAATGTTAAAATACTTCACCAATTAAGTCAACCAAAAGACCATCCAATTAGCGTGTATCACCCCGAAGGCGAATATTTGAAAGGATTGGTTTTATTGGTTGAGTAATTTCGTTAATTCAACATCACCTTGGTCTGTGGCTCTTTGACCAATAGTATTCATACGTCATTGCGTACTTGAACCGCAATCTCACATTATTGCAATTTAAGGAGATGCATCACTCGCTCGCTTCTAGCGAGTGA
>JAVHRJ010000593.1:0-1343 GCA_036171595.1 Bacteroidales bacterium | reverse complement strand
TCGCTCGCTTCTAGCGAGTGACTATTATATTACACTATATCTATTCAACAAAATATTAGCCAATAAAATAAATTTTTAAGGTTAATGAATTAACTTAAACACCAACTCTTTTAAAAGCTCTCCCACATCTGTTCTAACAACATCTACGCCCTTCGATTTCATATCAAATTGGCGTAATGTTTTTATATTGTTAATTACTTTCTGAACAGAGTATTTTTTTGAAGCATTTACGTATTCTTCAATGAAATAAGGATTTACACCCATTACAGAAGCCAAATTTTCTTTCGATTTATTTGGGGAATAATGATAAATTAAAATTTTTACAAAATAATCGAATAATGTTTTAACAGTAAGCAACATTGGATTATCTGAGGGGTTTTTTCCAAAATAATTAATTATTCTATTTGCTTTTAAAACATTTTTAGCACCTACTGCTTTTTGCAATTCAAAATTATTAAATTCCTTGCTTATTCCAATATGTTTTTCAATATGTGCAGATGTTATAACATTAGTTTCTTTAGGCAAAACAAGTATAAGCTTATCAATTTCGTTAGCAATTTTACATAAATCACTTCCTAACGATTCTGCCATTAAAAATGATGCACTTGGTTCAATTTTTTTATTAAAACCAGCTACATGAGCAGAAATCCAATCAGGCAATTTGTTATCGTATAACTTTTTACTATCTAATATTACTCCTGTTTTATCTAAAATTTTATAAAGTTTACGATTTTTTTCGAGCGATTTATATTTTAAATTAATAACAAGTATTGTCGATTTTAAAGGATTTTCAGCATAATTTAATAAAGGATTTATGTTTTTTTTACTTTTAGCTACACCCTCGCTCCCATCAATTCCCTTAATATTTTGAGCTTCTTTTACAATAATTACCTGATAATTTGACATCATCGGAAAACGTTTTGCAGCTGTAACAACAGTAGCTAAATCGACATCTTTTCCATATAAAATTGTTTGATTAAAAGAACGATCGGCTTCGGAAAGAACATTATTTGCAATAAAATCGGTAACTTTATCAATATAATAGGGTTCATCGCCCATTAAATAGTAAATAGGTTTATAAATTTTATTTGTTAAATCTTTATTAATTTGTTCGTAAGTCATTAACGTTGGTCAAATTTTAGATGTTTAACTGAACGTCCATCATTTCTAATTTCAATTAACGCATCAATTCCAATTAATAAATGATCGTGTACAAATTTATCTGTAACTTTTTTATCGCTCTCAGCAGTTTTTATACCTGTTGATATCATAGGTTGATCAGAAACGAGCAATAATGCACCCGTAGGAATGCCATTAGCAAATCCAACAACAAAAATTGTTGC
>JAVHRJ010000592.1:0-8489 GCA_036171595.1 Bacteroidales bacterium | reverse complement strand
CAACCTTTTACCCTTGCTTCCTTCCAGACCTGGGGGAGTTCAAAGGGAGCTGATCGTATAAGACTTACCCCGCACAAAAGTAGTTATAATTTGCGAATTAAAAAAATTTGAAAAAAAATTATACCTTTGTTTTTCAATTAATTTTATAATATATTGATGTTATGACTAATCAACGTTCACTTTTTTGGAAAAACAATATGAATTTTGGAGCAATTGCAGGTTTTGCAATTATAATTGTTACCATAATACTTTACTTTTTAAACATACAGCAAAATAATTTTGTTGCAATATTTATATACATTGTATTAATTTCTGTAATAATTATTGGAACTAAACATTTAAAAAACAACGTGCAAAATGGAAGCATAACTTATGGGCGGGCATTAGCATCGGGAACATTAATTAGTTTATTTGCATCAATTATAGTTGCGTTTTATATGTTTGTTTTTTTAAAATTTGTTGATACTGACGCTATGGGTAAAATTTATTCCGTAATGGAAGATAAAATGTACGAACAAGGCTTACCCGACGACCAAATTGAAATGGCATTAGAAATGACAAAAAAATTCACAACACCTTTTACTATTGCTATTGGAACAATTTTATCGTACACTTTTTGGGGATTTTTATTTTCGTTAATTACCTCAGCTTTTTTAAAGAAAAAAACCAATAGTTACGATGCCGCAATGGCAGAAATTGAAAAAGAAAATAACGAAGAAAATAAAGAATAATGGATATTTCGGTTGTAATACCTTTATTTAATGAAGCTGAATCGTTACCAGAACTTTTCGGTTGGATAAAAAAAGTTATGCTTGAGCATAAATTTTCGTTTGAAGTAGTTTTTGTTGATGATGGAAGTAACGACAATTCGTGGGAAGTAATCGAAAATTTGTCTTCGCAAAACAACGAAATAAAAGCAATTAAATTTCGACGTAATTACGGCAAATCGGCTGGTTTATATTGCGGTTTTGAAGCAGCACAAGGTGATGTCGTAATTACCATGGATGCAGACTTACAGGATAGTCCCGACGAAATTCCCGAGCTATATAAAATGATTAAAAATGATAATTACGATATAGTTTCGGGATGGAAAAAAAATCGCCACGACCCTATTTTAACAAAAAATTTACCAAGCAAACTTTATAATTTTACTGTCAGAAAAATTAGCGGAATTAAGCTACACGATATGAATTGTGGACTTAAAGCTTATAAAAAAAATGTAATAAAAAGTATTGAAGTTTATGGCGAAATGCACCGATATATCCCTGTTTTAGCAAAATGGGCTGGCTATAAAAAAATTGGCGAAAAGGTTGTGGTACATCAAGAACGAAAATACGGAACCTCAAAATTTGGCTTAGAAAGATTTATTCGTGGCCCACTCGATTTACTTTCCGTAACATTTATCACAAGATTTGGCAAACGACCTATGCACTTTTTTGGAATTTGGGGTACATTAATGTTTATTTTAGGAGGTGGAGTTTCAATATTTTTAATTGTCGAGAAAATTTATCGTGCAATTAATAATTTACCATACAGAAATGTAACGGAACAACCATTATTTTATCTTTCTTTAGTTGCAGTTATTTTAGGTGTTCAACTCTTCCTTTCGGGCTTTTTAGCCGAACTTGTTAGCCGTAGTTCTGCTGATAGAAATCATTATTTAATTGATAAAACTATATAAATAAATTTCGTTTTTTTTAAATAAGGGCAACTCTAAAATTTCAAAACACAAGTACCAAATGACAAATAAATTACAAACTTCAAATTCAAATAACAAAACAAATAACAAAAACGAATTGTTTTGTATTGTTTTGAATTTTGGTTATTGGATATTATTTGAGATTTGTTTTTTTGATGCTTGAGTTTTTAGAGGTTCCCATAATTATATTGTGTAATATTGTAAATAATTAAAATAATTACTTGCATGTTTGTAACAAATCAATGCATATAAACGTCTAATTTATTTAAACAAAAAAACTAATTCACAGATGTAGAAAATGAATTATTCAGAAATTGAATATCCATTACAAAAGGGAAATATTAAAATTATTGTAATATTTATGGAAGTTCATCGAATTTTAGAAAAAAAACATTAAAAACAAAGAAAATTATTTTATAACAGTAAATCTGTGGCAATAAATATACATTTTAATATTAAAAATTATAATCATGAGAACATTTAAAAAATTATTTCTGTTTTTATTGGTTGGTATTTTTTCTGTGGCATCAATTGCTCAAACAAATACTAATACACCAATGCCTATCGACCCAAATGTTAAAATTGGGAAACTCGACAACGGTTTAGTTTATTACATTAGAAAAAATGCAAAACCCGAAAATCGAGTTGAACTTAGATTAGCAGTAAACGCAGGTTCTGTTTTAGAAAACGATGACCAACAAGGGTTAGCACATTTTTGCGAACACATGTGTTTTAACGGAACAACAAATTTCCCCAAAAACGACCTAGTAAATACAATCGAAAAAATGGGTATTCGTTTTGGAGCCGACTTAAACGCATATACTAGCTTCGACGAAACAGTTTACATGCTTAAAGTACCAACCGATCAGCCCGAATTGGTTGACAAAGGTTTTCAAATAATTGAAGATTGGGCTCATAATGTATCTTTAGAAAGTACTGAAATCGATAAAGAACGTGGTGTAATATTAGAGGAACGTCGCTTAGGACTTGGTGCCGACGATAGAATGAGAAAAAAATCTTTTCCCGTAATTTTTAAAGGTTCAAAATATGCAAACAGAGTTCCTATTGGGACAAAAGAAGTTCTTGAGGGATTTAAATACGAAACTCTTCGCGATTTTTACAAAACTTGGTATCGCCCTAACTTAATGTCGGTTGTAGTTGTTGGTGATATTGACGTTGCTCAAATGGAACAAAAAATAAAAGATCATTTTGGCAAAATAACAAATCCTACAAATGCAGTTAAACGCGAAGTTTTCGACCTTCCAGATAACGACCAACCACTTATCAGTATTGAAACAGATGTTGAAGCAACATCAAGTAGCTTAATGTTCTTTTATAAACACCCCAAACAAAGTACACAAACTATTGGCGATTACAAACATTACATAATTCGCGAATTATTTACTGGTATGTTAAACGACCGTCTCGACGAGTTAATGCAAAAACCTGATGCTCCTTTTGTATATGCAGGAACAAATTACGGCGAATTTCTTGCTCGTTCAAAAGATGCATATCTTGCTTATGCACAAACAAAAGAAAATCAAATTGACAAAGGGTTTGAAGTACTTTTATCAGAAAATGAAAGGGTAAAACGTTTTGGTTTTACAGCAAGTGAATTTGAACGTCAAAAAGCCAAAATGCTTACACAATACGAAAAAGAAGCTAAAGAATTTGACAAAACCGAATCGGGAAATTTAGCAATGGAATATGTTTATAATTTTTTGGCTGAAAATCCAATTCCAGGTGCACAAAAAAACTTTGAACTTGCAAAGGAGTTTATGCCACAAATAAAAATTGAAGAAATAAATGAACTTGTAAAAACATGGATTAGCGATAAAAACATGGTTATAATGGTTACTGCACCAAAAAAAGATAATATAAAAGTTCCAACTGCAGACGATTTATTAAACATTGTGAAGCTTGTTAAAACAAAGGACCTACAAGCTTATACCGAAAATATTTCGAGCGAACCAATATTAGCAAATATCCCAACAGGTAGCGAAATTGTTAGCAAAAACGTAAACAATGAGCTTGAATACACAGAAGTAACTTTTGCAAATGGTGTTAAAGCAATTTTAAAACCTACAACGTTTAAAAATAACGAAATTAAAATTTCATCATACTCACTTGGCGGTACTTCACTTGCAAGTAATGATGATTTTATTACAGCAATGTTTGCAGCAAATATTATTGACGAAAGCGGTATTGCAAAATTTAACAAAACTGATTTAGGAAAAAAACTTGCCGGTAAAGACTTGTCTATTAGTCCTGATATTTCAGAATTAAAACAAGGTTTTAGTGGAAAATGTGCAACTGCTGATTTAGAAACAACATTACAATTAATCTACTTGTATTACACCGAACCACGTTCAGATAAAGAAGCATTTGATGCATTTACATCTAAAATGAAATCACAATTGATGTTTGTTGCAAACAATCCACAATTTGCTTTTTACAAAAAACTTATCGAAACAGTAACGCAAAACGACCCACGTTCTATAGTTATTCCATCGGCCGAACAACTTGATAAAATTAACCTCGAAAAAGCATTCGATTTTTATAAAAACCGTTTCGACGATGCATCTGAAACTAAATTTTTCTTTGTTGGAAATTTCGAAACAGAAACAATTATTCCTTTACTTCATAAATACTTAGGTGGATTACCATCAAAAGGACAAAAAGAAACATGGAAAGATGTGACCCCTAAATTTCCTCAAGGAATTGTAGAAGCTATTGTAAACAAAGGCGTTGAAGAAAAAGGATTTGTTGGCTTAGTTTGGAATACCGATTTCGAATGGTCATCGAAAAATCTTTTAGTTGAAAAAATTCTTACTCGAATTTTAGATATTAAACTTCGCGAAACAGTTCGTGAAAACGAAGGTGGAACTTACGGTTTACAAGTTCGTGACCAAGTAGATAAATTTCCAAAATCGGAATATAGTTTAACAATAATTTTTGGTTGCGACCCAAAGCGTCAGGATAAACTTGTAAAAGTTATTTATGGCGAAATGGATAAAATAATTAAAAATGGCCCTACCGAAGAAGATATGAATAAGATTAAAGAAACACTTATTCGTGAGCGCGAAACCGACCTAAAGAAAAACGATTGGTGGGTTCGCAAACTCGAAAATCTTTATTATTACGACCAACCTAAAACATCGTTTGCCAATTTTAACGATGAAGTTAAAGCTGTAACAAATGAAGAAATAAAGGCTGCAGCTGTAAAATATTTTAACATGAAGAATTATGTTAAAGTTTATTTAAAACCTGAGAAGAAATAGAAGCTTTCATTTAAGTAATATATTTTTATATCGTCATGGCGGGCTTTACCCGCCATCTCTTTTTGTTTTTTTATAGAAAAGAGGTAGTTGTATTTGTTTTATAACTAGCACTTATAATGCAGTGTTATAATCCTTGCCTTTGTTTGTGTACCCACAATCAATATTCAATACTTCGCCTAAAGTTCGTTTGTGAGGACACAAACGAAGGCGAAAAACGAGAATGGAAAAATTAAATAAATAATTTGGATTCTAAATGGAAAGATTTGAAATTGGCAATGATTATAAAAGTGAGATAGTGGGTAAAAGCCCGCCATGACATATAACCTTACAAAACGAATAAAAAGGACGCAAAATTTCGAATCCTTTTTTTATCCTCTATTCTTGCTCACAAACATAAATCACCAATCGCCTTGGTTCGTATCCTCACGAACCAATTTTTTATTCTAAACTCCCTACCGCCTTCTCTACTTCGTGTAAAATTTCACAACTTATAACAAGTTCTTTCATTTTGTTATAGTCTTTGTATTAATCAAAACCAACTTTGGGCAATTAGAAAATATTATTACGTTAAGTTTCACAATTTGAAATAACAATATGCACAACAATATAACAAATTACTAGAATAAATTTTGTCATTTTAAAATAAATTAAACTATTCTAAAACACAAATCGCCTTAGTTCGTGTCCTCACGAACAAAATTTTTATTCTAAACTCCCCACCGCCTTTTCTACTTCGAGACCGTTGCAAAACTCACAAAAAACAACAAACTTCATCATTGCAAGGAACTAAGCAATCTTATTTACAACAATATACGGATTGCTTCACTACGTTCGAAATGATAAAAAATGAGTTTCGCAACGGTATCAAAACAATTATTTCATAAAAATTTTTCACGTATTGATCTTAGATTAATAAATATTGCTCAACAAACTTTTAATTTATACATATTATTAATACTTTTGAATTAATTAAAAAACTCTTAATTATTTCAATGCATATTTTCTATTCAATTTTTAAAAATGTATTAATAGTTTTAATTACAATTTTTATTTTTGGATGTTCATTTTTAGGCACAAAAACAATATACAAAACAAACAATACTTTTAATATAAACAAAATAGGGTATTGCAACCCTGTAAACATTAACATTATTGAAGATGTTTGTCCTACAGGTTTATCTATTTTTAATTCATCTTTTAAAAACGAGTTTTCAAAATATAATATTGAATCCACTTATATAAATATTGATCTCTCTATTGAAAATATTGACACTAATAAAATTAGAGGACTGTGCGAATTTTATAATTTTGATGGATTTATTATTCCAATTGTTGGTATAATTAGAGCTAGATATTCTTATTATGGAATACCCGTTGCTCAAAATATAGATACTAAAGTGGAATTATATTTATTTGATAATAAAGGAAACTTATTATTAATTGTTTATCATGACACATATAAAGGCAATAGTTATTTTTTCATTCCAAACACTTTTCAAACAATTAAAGATGGCGTTATTGGTGCAATAAAAAGAATCGTTAAAGAAATAAATTAATCTTAATAACAATTTCGATGAAAAAGAGGTTACTATTTTTAATAATTGTATTAATTTCAATAAAATTAAATTCATTTGCGCAAATATCTTATGAAAACTCTTTATATCATTTATTATCGCCAATATATAATTATTATCTCATTCAAAAAGTTAGTATAAGTAAAAATAAAGCTCACAATAAATATGTTAATTTTTATGATTTTACAACTACTGATATTAATATCAAAAATGATAGTTTGCTTAAATACTCCGAAGAATTTGACAGTTTAGGAAATCTAATACACAATATTGAATTTAACGATACTATTAAAAATAAAATTAAAGAAGACATTTATTACAAATACGATTTAAAAAATAATATTATAAAAGTACATGACGCCATAAATGAAGAGGAATATTTTTGTAATAACACTTATGACAGTATTGGGAATTTAACAAAGAGAAAGTGGCTTGATTATAAAGGGCATTTATATTCTTTTGAAACTTATAAGTATGACATAGATACAAATGTAATATTATTTATGCGGTTTTCAAAAGATTCAACTTTAATGGAGCAAAATGAAACTTTTTATTACCCAAATGGTAAAATTAAATATAGTAATTAAAGTAACACCTTATTAGGCACAAACGAAACAAACATCTACAAATACAGTAAAGACTTTCAAAAAATTGTAATTAGTGTTATAAACCAACTAACAAAAAAAGAAGTCGATAGATACACATACTTTTATAAACATAATCAAATAATTAAAGAAATAATAAAATATGAGAGTATTATTATATCTAATTACAGGGTAAATGAACTAAATTCAAAGTACTATTACGATAGAAAAAACCAACTTTGGGCAATTAGAAAATATTATTACACTAAATTTTAAGACACATTAATTTTTTACTTCTATTTTTAAACGTGGATTCATTGTGATAATTGAAAAAGGGAAGAGTGTTGTTTTATCAACATATAAATACTCAAGATGTCTCATTTTTTTAATGCTCTCTGGTATTTGTAACATAACCCCCGATTTGCTAACATCTAATTCTATTAAATTCACCAAATCGCCTAAGTTTTCGGGCAATCCATTCTGGATATTGTTTTTCCCAATAAATAATCTGGTCAATCCTTCAATTCTACAAACATTCGGATTAAGTTCCGTTAATTGGTTATTGTTTAAATAAAGAAATTGAAGGTTTTGTAAATTGCCAATACTATTAGGCAGGTTTATTAAATTATTATATTGAAGATCGAGATATTTTAAACTATCGAGTTCTCCAATCTCATAAGGTAATTCAATAAGTTTATTAAACTTTAATGATAATATTCTTAATTTTTTTAAATTTTTTAACTCAATTGGAAGAGTTGTTAATTTATTACTACTAACAATTAATTTTTTTAAATTATGCAACTCACCAATTTCTGGAGGTAGCGATGTTAATTTGTTTCTAAAAAGATTGAGTTTTTCGAGATTTTTTAGTTTTGATATTTCCGGAGAAAGCTCTGTTAATCCTTGTCGACTGAGTTTAAGTGATTTTATTTCTAATGGTGTAGCAAGTGCTTTATTTAAATCATGACAAGTTTTACAATTTGTTACAACAAATTGTAAAACAACAAAACAAATTACCACAATAAATTTTATCATTTAAAAATAATTAATCCTATTAAACTATTCCAAACTCCCCACAGCTTTTCTGCCTTGGTTTGTGTCCTCACAAACCAATTTATTACTCTAAACTCCCAACAGCTTTTTCTACTTCGTGTAAAATTTCACAACTTATAATAAGTTCTTTCATTTTGTTATGGTCTTTATATAATGGGCGATCGATTTCTAAATAATCAACATATTTTCTAATAACATCTTTTGCAACCTTAGTACCTTTACCAAACTTAAATTTCTCTTCGTATTTTTCGCGTAAGTCTAAAGCTTGAGTTGCAGCCATAAATTCAATCCCTAAAAC
>JAVHRJ010000591.1:0-1647 GCA_036171595.1 Bacteroidales bacterium | reverse complement strand
ATTTCGATAAATTCTTTTAATGACTCAACTCCTTTTTCGTTTAAACAAGATATTTGCAATATGTTTTTTCCTTGAGATAACTCAACATTAATTTCTTTAGAAATTTTATTAGTTTGTAAATTTCGTACATTAATTCCATTAACACCAAATAGAGGTACGTTGTTAACCCACACACTTATTCTATTTAAATTGTATTTGTTATCGATGGCATTTATTTTAAAAATAAAATTTTGTTGATTTGTTATTAATGGTAACTTTTCGGCATCTACAATTGAAACTTCAGGTAAATGGAAATCGTTTGCAAACATTTCTTCAGAAAAACCCATTTTTTTTAATCGTTTTTGATAAGCTAAATAATATGCTTTTATTATTTCGTCAGATGCTATGCCTAGTCGAGCCATAACTATATCGGGGCGATTATATTGTAAATCGAATTGTTCAAATGGATAAAATTTAATTCCAAATGTAAAACCAATTTCTTTTTTAGCATTTTTAGTTGCGTAATAAAAATAATCAGGTGTTTTTACAATAAAATCATCATTATTAATTGCATAAAATGTAGCGACTTCACTTCCACTATTAACATTCCAAATTTTAATAGTACCATCTAAACTTGCAGTTGCAATTTGTTTTCCATCGGGAAAAACAACACTTGAAGTTATTTTATTATTATGTCCTTTAAAAGTATTTATTTGTGCATTTTGTTTTAAATTCCAACTTAATAATGAATTTGTTTCATCTTGAAAAAAAACAGTTTCACCTTTTGCGTCAAATAACAATGGGGCACTTCCATTATATATTTTTTTAGCACTATCATTTTTGTAATTAAAAACAACTATATTCTCTTTTGCATCAGAAAAAATTATAGTGTCGTTTACAGTGTTAAATTTTAAACATTTAATTTCATAAGGATTTTCAAATGTTTTTAAAGTTATTTTTTTCTCTACATCCCATATTTTAAGCGAAAAATATTTAGGAAATGCAGAATGTCTTATATTCTTCTCTTTTCTAGAAATAACTGAACCTATTTTATAATCGTTTCCACAACTTGCAAACAATGATCCAGAATTATTAAAGTCGATTGAATTTATTGAAAGATAATGAGCTTTTAATTTGTTAACTTTTTTCATTTTTGCTACATCAATAAAATGAATTGGAAAAATGCGGGGAATAAAAACATTATACAAAATTCCCTTATTAAATCCATTCCCTCCTGTTGCTATAATGTTTTTTTTAGTATTAAAAGCTAAAGTATTTAACGATTCATAATTTTGCAATAAAAAATTATTTGCAAAATAGTAAACACTAATAGTGTTTGTAAACAATGAAAGTATAGGTGAGTTAATTATTGCATTTATTAATACTGGGTTACTATTTCCTTTTATTTTTTTTGTATAATTTCTATTATTTGTGTTCCAAACACAAACTCTATTATCAAATGAAGTAGAAACAAAACTTGAATCGGTTATAAAATTTAAACCACTAATATTATTTGTATGTCCAATATAACAATTCTCAGAAATTTTATTACGTATTTCAAAAGTTCTAATTAAATTATCATTAGAACCAATTGCAAGTACTGTTCCTGATTTATTTACAGCAAGATTTGTAATGGAATGAATACCACTTTCAAGTTTTTTTATAAAA
>JAVHRJ010000590.1:0-1651 GCA_036171595.1 Bacteroidales bacterium | reverse complement strand
GATTTGTCGATAATATACGGATCATAGGGGTACGTTAAAATGATTGATTTTGGTTGAGTTTTTAAATAATTTAGACAATTTAATTCTAAACTTGGTAGGTATGCTGGAGGATTTTTACCTAAATATTGTGGAAGCGAGGCAAACAGTGGTAATAGTTGTATGCCCAATATAATTACAGTAATAAATTTATTTGATTTAGCTAAATATATAGCTAAAGGAATATTCATTAAAAATATCGCGTAATATAGAAATTGAATTGTGTTCCAACTGGTTCCAGATTGAATAAAAAACAAAGGTATGATGGTTAAGACTAAAACTGAAATTGATAGTGAATTGTTAAACCAGTTTTTTGGTAATAATGTTTTTAAAGCCAATAATCTAAAAGCAAAATTACCAAATATAAATACTGGGGTACCAATTAAATAAAACAATATTTGTTTGGGTATGGTTGACGATGCAAGATTTGCAAACCTCGATATATAGAGCTTATCAGTTGATTCAAAAAGTGATCTAATAAACCAAAAAGGTTGCCAAATTAAAAGTGAGGAAGAATTTTTATTAAATTGTATAAATAACAATATAGATAAAACTAAAGAGATAATTAATATTTTGAAGTATTGTTTGTTTTTTAGTAAATATATTGAAAATATAATATATGCTGGTATGGCTGAATATGCCTTAATTACAGGTAAAAAAATTAGTATTAAAGATATGTATATTTGATTTAATTTTGATAATTTATGAGAATTTGATAGTAAAATGTAAATTAAAAATAAAATTAAAACTAGCGATAATACATATGGTGGATTTAGCTGATTACTAGGAGATTGCATTGCCCAAAATAGTGATTCACCTTCAAAATTATGATATTTAATAAAATTTACAATCCAACCAAATGAGTTATTTAAAGTATTTAAAACTACTAATATAAAACCTCCTAAATCTGATTTGGTTAATATCTTGCCGATTTTATAACTTAATATCAAATACAATATAGTCGAAACAATTGGAAATAATTGAAATAAAAGTATCGATGGAGAAATTGATGTTAACTTTGATATAACTGATAGAATAATGTCAAAAAATGGGTGATAGTTTTTTAAAACTTCTCCAGAAAATATGGGCATATTAATTTTGAAAGGATTGTCGATTTGGTTTATTAGGGACAAGTGCCATACCCCATCATGACCATTTGGTCCCCAAAAACCAATTCCGGTATCAATTTGTGTCCCACTTCTAATAACCGGTAAAATTTGGGTAATAAAACACAGAACAAATATCAAAATTAAAACTATTTTTTTAACCATTTTGCTTGGGTTATAAACCATTTAATATCATCACGAGATGATATCCACGAATAACCTCCGTAAATAATTATTCCGACAAATATTTTAATGGTAATTTTTATAATATACACGTCAGTCATAGAAGCTAAAAATATTCCAACTATAATAAATAAAACTGTGGCAAGGGTCGGATGAACAATTATTTTAAATTATTTGGTGTCAAAATATTTTTTTGATAAAACCCAGACAACCACTGAACTTGAACCAACTATAAGTGCGGCAACAGAAGTGCCATAATATCCAAATTTTAGACTTAGGATGGGATAAAAGATCCAAGTTAAGACTGTCCACATAATCATTAATTT
>JAVHRJ010000589.1:0-8538 GCA_036171595.1 Bacteroidales bacterium | reverse complement strand
GATTTCTATAATTATTCATTATACGCCAGTCGCCATCATAATTACCAGTATTAGCAGGATTAAGCGAAAGTGGCGAGGCATAAAATTGCGAAAAATGAATATCTTGGGCAATAGTTTTTAATGCACTAACTACCAAAATAATAATTACATAAATAATTTTATTAATTTTCACTGCAATTCAATAATTAAGGCAAAAATAGTGTTTTTTTTTAATTAACCTAATTTAAATGAAAAAATCAATAAAAACAAGAAAAATATCCATATTGAAATTAGACATTTGTTATATTAAATTTTTATGTAAATTGCACCATAAATAAATACTTAATATTAATTGATGAAACATTTAATTGTTTTAGTTTTTACATTTTGTTTTTTTACATACACTCAAGGGCAAGTTACTGCAAACTTTACTAATGATAATTTAGATAGTTGCGGACAAAGAGTTGTGCATTTTACAAATCTTTCAACAAATGCAACTTCGTATTTTTGGGATTTTGGCGATGGCAACAATTCGACTTCTACAAGTCCAACTGTTACTGAAAATTACGTAAACCCAGGCACATACACAGTAACACTTATTGCAGTAAATGGAAATTTGCGTGATACTATTTCAAAAATTATTCATGTTTGGAAAAAACCACAAGCTGGATTCGAGGGAATAGCTCCATTACAAGGTTGCGTTCCATTAAATGTTCAATTAAACGACACTTCTATTCACGAAGATGGAAATATAGTAAGTTGGAATTGGGATTTTGGTGACGGATTTGGCTCAACAACACAAAACCCTTTACATGTTTTTAATACAATAGGCACTTGGAATATTTTTTTACAAGTAACAGATATTCATAATTGTAGTAATTCTGCTATTTACAATAGTTATGTAAAAGTATCTAATCCACCACAAATAAACATTTCGGCAAATGCAACACATAATTGCACGGTACCATTTACAGTTAACTTTACAAATTCAACAATTGGACAAAATCCTTTAACATATTCATGGGCATTTGGCGATGATAGCACATCAACATTGGCAAATCCAAGTCACACTTATACAATTGCTGGCACTTATTCTATAACAGTAACTGCAACTGATCCAAACGGATGTAGTTCCGATTCAGTTTATACAAATTATATAAGTATTACCCCAGTAGTTGCTTTGTTCCATTTTACTCCAGACACAGCTTGTCCTGGCGAGACTGTATCTTTTTTTAATGATGCTGGAACAACATGTATTTGGGGTTTTGGCGATGGAAGCAATACTTCTACTTTAGTAAATCCTACACATATTTATAACACTTCAGGAACTTATCAAATTATGTTTGTGGCATCACCTGGAACTTGCCAAGACATTGCTTACGATACAATAACAATTCGTACAAGACCAATTGCTGCATTTGCCGCATCTACACATTATGTTTGTAGTAGTTCAATGGCAGTAACATTTACTGACACATCTGCAAATTCTGCAAGTTGGAACTGGTCAATAAACGGTGGAATTCCTTATAATTCAACAACTCAAAATCCAAGTGCTACTTATTCTAACGAAGGAAATTATCAAACAACATTAATCATTACAGACAATTATGGTTGCACAAGTTTACCATATACCGATCCAACTCCAATAGTTGTTGATTTTCCTACTGCTGCTTTTAGTTGGGACGGGTTACCAAATCATTGCATTCCTTATGATGTAGCTTTTACCGATGGAAGTTCGTGTAATGCAATTGACAATATTACAGGTTGGAATTGGGATTTTGGAGATGGTGGAAATTCAACATTACAAAATCCAAATTATACTTACACAACACCTGGCGAATATACCATTACACTTACTGTTACAACAGATTCAGGTTGCACTTCTCCTCCATTTACTCAAACAATAAAAGTAGGCTCGCACCAAACTCCAGGAATATCTTATACTTATACTGGTGGTTGTGCTAATGATGATACAATTCATTTTTATAGTGCATCAACCGATGTAAATTTAATTGATTATTGGGATTGGACTTTTATTTCGCATTTTGAAACAGATTCGGCTTTTAACGTGGCAACAAGTAGCGATCAAGATCCAATTGTTGATTTTCATGGAAACGATTCAATTACTATTCAATACATTATAGGATATTTAGAATGTAAAGATACCTTAATTGATACAAATGCTTTTCTATTAAATGGACCTTTTCTTGATACATTAAAGGCAACTTTTAATTGTGTAAATCCATTACATGTTGGATTATCGTTTGCTCATATAAAACAAGCAAACCGTTGGTATTGGGATTATAATGCAGATGGGATTTACGACGATTCAACTATTTTTGCAATGCCTGTTTATGCATACCACGATACAATTTGGCACGATTTTCCTTCGCGTGGAAACTATACTGTTCACTTAATTGCATACAACGACATTACAGGTTGTTATTATGAAGACAGTTTAAGTTTTAGAATATATGTTATAGATGCAGTTATTACAGCACATTCTCCTAATTGTTATAACAACAATTACATAAACATATCAAATTCTTTAGACTGGGAAAATGCAAATTATACTATAAATTATGGTGACGGGCAAATAATTCCTTATACAGTATTTTATGATTCAATAAGTCATAACTTTCCACCAACAAATGGTGTATATAATGTTATATTATCAATGCAAAACTTAAATGGATGCATTGATGCCGATACAACAACAATCAGAATATATTATCCAGTTGCTGGATTTACAATGAACCAAGATTCTGGTTGTGCACCATTAGTAATAAATTTTACTGATACTAGTCATTCAGAAATTCCTTATACCTTAACGTGGTATTCAAATGGTAATGGTTCAACAACATTTAATTTACCATCTTACACATACAATAATACTGGCATTTCCCACCCATATTTGCACCTTGTTGATTCGATTGGGTGTGTCTCAAATTTCACTGGACCAGCTGTTACAGTTTTAAATTTACCACCTAATTTTTCAGCACTTGACAGTACAATTTGCTTAGGTGATACTGTATATTTTAATTCTTCAATTCAATTTTCAAATAGTTATAAATGGGATTTTGGCGACAATTCAAATTTTAACGGGTTAAATCCATCACATTTATATGCAGATACTGGTAGTTTTGCAGTTTCTCTTATCAATCAAAGCTCATTACCAGGCTGTGGAGACACAATTATTAAACCATCATTTATTCATGTTCAAAGCATATTAGCAAACATTAGCCTTACTGATTCAATATCAACTTGCTATCCTTTTGGATTAGATATAACAAATAACACAAATACGATGTATTCGCCAAATTGGAATTGGACTTTTGGTGATGGAGCCGTAGGAAATCAATTTGAGCCAATTCATAATTACACCTTACCTGGAAATTATTGGTTAATTTTAGAAGCTACAACTACACCCGAAAATTTATTTGGGTGCAAAAGCAAAGATAGTATACCAATAATAGTTGGTGGTCCTTATGCAGAAATTTCATATACCGACACCAATATATGTAAAGGTGAATCTATAACATTTTCTTTAGTAGATACTATCGGTGTAACATCATACACATGGTCATTTGGCGATGGTGGAAGTGGAACAACTTCACCATTTACTTATCAATTTAATTATTTGCCTCCTAGCGGTTTAGCTAAAGTTTATTTAATTTACCAAAGCAATTCAAATTGTGTAAAAAAAGATTCTGCATACATAAACATTTATCAAGTAATGTCAAATTTTAATTATTTGAATAGTGTTACAGGAAATAACGATTCTGTTATTTGTCAGCCTGGTTCTTTAAATTTTTATAATTATTCATTAGGTGCCGACAGTATGTATTGGAATTTAGGAAACGGAAATAACTTCTCTTCAACCGATTCGTTAATAGTTCCGCCAACGCAAACATACCCAAATACTACAAATAATAACATTATATACAATATTACTCTAACTGTTTTTAATACTTCTATTGGGTGCATTGATAGTATTTCAAAACAATATACAGTGTATCCAATGCCACAATTAAACATTGGAAACGATGTAACAATTTGCCATGGAAGCTCTGTACAATTAAACGCAAACGGTGGAAATGTAATTTCTTGGTCGCCTTCTCAAGGACTATCAAATACAGGAGTTTATTCGCCAATTGCAAATCCAGATAGCTCAATTTGGTATCATGCAACAATTTACGATACACATAATTGTGTAAATTCCGATTCTATTTTTGTTTTTGTTCAACAAATTCCTAGTTTAACACACATTCCAGACACTACGATTATTATTGGCGAAATAGTTGATGTATTAGCAAATTCTGATCAATCAACAGTAAGTTATAATTGGACACCATCTTATGGACTATCATGTACTACATGCCCAAATCCTATTGCACAACCATTAACTACAACAACGTACACAATAGAAATTGTAGATTCATTAAATTGTTTTCACATTCAAAGTCAATTAACTATAGAAGTAAAAGAAGAATACTCTATTGATGTACCAACTGCTTTTACGCCAAATGGTGATGGCGATAACGATATAGTTTACGTTAGAGGTTGGGGAATTAAAAATCTTTTAGAATTTAAAATTTATAATAGATGGGGCGAATGTATTTTTACTACTGACGATATTAATCAAGGCTGGGATGGAACTTTTAAAGGCATAAAACAAAATATTGAAACTTATGCTTATACTGCAAAAATTCAAACTTATAGCGGAAAAGTACTAACTAAAAATGGGTTAATAAATTTGCTTAAATAAATCTTCTATAGTTTCGATAAGCGCTCACTCGCAAGATGCGAGCGAGATTAATTGGGAGCGCTCACTCGCAAGATGCGAGCGAAAGATTTATATTCATTTAATTCACATCAATTAATTTTAAACTTCAAGCGATTCAACAACCTCAATGGGTTTTGCTTTAACCACAGCTTTATTTTTCCATTTTCCACTTCTGTAATATAAATATGTAAGTGTCATTCCTGAAATCCATGCAAGAGGAATAGCCCACCAAATACCATGATAACCTAAATATTTTGACAGAACCCACGCTAGGGGAATTCGAATAAGCCAAAGCGAAAAAAGTGTAATAAACATTGGGATAATTGTATCGCCTGCTCCACGCATAACTCCCATGTTAACAAACATTGTAGTAAAAACAATATAAAATGCACCAACAATGTATAAATAATCTTTTCCAATGCTTATAATATTAATATCTGGAGTAAATGCCTTCATTATCCATCCAGGGAAAATTAATATTACTGCCGATAAAATAAATGTAATAACTAAATTCATTTTTAAAGTAGCAACATATCCACTTTTAACTCTTTCTATTTTTCCGGCCCCCATATTTTGTCCAACAAATGACGAAAGTGCCATTGCTAAATTCATTGCAGGTAAACTTGCGAATGAATCAATTCGAACAGCCACTGAATATGCAGCAATAACATCAGTTCCAAAAGTATTTACAATACTTAATAAAGCAATCATTCCTAACGATACAAAAGTCATTTGTAAACCAGAAGGAAAGCCAATTAAAAAACTTTTTTTGAAAATAAATTTATCAAAATTTAAATTTCGAAACGAGAACCTAATAAGTTTATGAGTTTTATTTAAATAAAAAACCGATGTAATAAATGCAAACCCTTGAGCAATTACGGTTGCAATAGCAGCACCTGCTACTCCTAATTTAAAAACTATAACAAATAACAAAACTAAAATAATATTTAAAACTGTAGATAAAATTAAGAAATAGAGTGGTGTTTTTGAATCGCCCATGCCTCTTAATGTTGCAGCTACACCATTATATCCAAATATAAAAACAAAGCCAGCAATATATATTTTTAGATATAAAGCAGCTTGAGGAAAAATATCAGCAGGAGTTCCAATTAATCTTAATATAGGTTCAGTAAAATAAATTCCCAATATTGTTACAAAAATTGAAGAAAGAAACAGAAATATATTCATGGTATCAATAGCTCGCCTTACTTTATCAAAATCTTTGGCTCCAAAATATTGAGAGATGACTATTGTAAAACCCATCGAAAAACCAATAACTAAAGATATTAGAGTAAACACAATAGGTGTTGATGCACCAACAGCAGCAAGTGATTCTTTTCCTAAATAATTACCAACAATAACACTATCTACTATGTTATAAAGTTGTTGAAAAGCATTACCCAACAACATTGGCCAAGCAAATTGTAATATTAACGAACTCTCTTTCCCTACAGTTAAATCTTTCAAATTATAAAATTTTGTGCAAAGGTATTTTTAAAAAATACAATATTAAATTTTAAACAAAAAAAAAATAGCCCATGAAAAAATTCATGGGCTATTTTTAAAAATAATTTTTTATTATTTTAAGCTATCATTTAATTGTTCCATAGCATCTTGGAATTCGCCACCAAATTGATTTACTGCATCACCCATAGCAGATTGAGCTTGGCTTACACCATAAATTAACCATGCACTTAAAGCAATAGCAACTAAACTTAAAACTAAACCGGTAATTGCTAATCCTTTTCCACCACCTGTTGCACCTAATTTTTTCATTCCCATAAAACATAAAGCAGCGCCTGCTATTGATAACACTAACCAAATAATACTTAATGTCCATCCACCACCTGCTAAAGCTGCAAATAATGCAATTGGAGAAATAATCCAAAAAAATACAATAGCAACTAATGAAATAATAAATCCTGTAATTGCTAAACCTTTACCTTGAGGTTTTTGTGTAGTTTCTTCCATAATTTTTTTTGTTTTTTAATTAAATTAATAAATAAGTTTTCTGACGCTAAAGTATAACAAGTTTTTTAATTGACAAAAAAAAAGTAAAATATTTATGCACAATTTTAATTTCAAAAAAAAAACACAACAAAATAATTTATAAATATTGTAAAAACTATAACTTTGGCGACAATTAAATTTTAATAATAAATATTTATTCACAATGGAAAAAGATTTAAAATTGTTCGATTTAATAGAAAAAGAGCAAAAAAGACAGCTTGATGGGATAGAACTAATAGCTTCAGAAAACTTTGTAAGCCCTCAAGTATTAGAAGCAATGGGTTCAGTTTTAACAAACAAATATGCCGAAGGATATCCTGGTCATAGATATTATGGTGGTTGTGAAATAGTTGACCAAACAGAGCAACTTGCTATTGATAGAATTAAAGAACTATTTGGAGCCGAATACGCTAACGTACAGCCACATTCTGGTGCTCAAGCAAACGCTGCAGTTATGCTAGCCGTTTTAAAAACTGGTGATAAATTTTTAGGCCTCGACCTTGCTCATGGTGGCCATTTAACTCATGGTTCGCTTGTTAATTATTCGGGTATTTTATATCAACCTTTTGCATATCAAGTAAAAGAAGAAACGGGATTAGTTGATTATGATCAAATGGAAAAATTAGCATTAGAACATAAACCTAAATTAATAATTGCTGGAGCATCGGCATATAGTCGCGATTGGGAATATGCTCGTATGCGTTCAATAGCCGATAAAGTTGGTGCATTATTAATGGCTGACATTTCTCATCCAGCAGGATTAATTGCAACAAAAGAATTAAACAACCCATTCCCTCATTGTCATATTGTAACTTCTACTACACATAAAACTTTAAGAGGGCCACGTGGAGGTATCATATTAATTGGTAAAGACTTTCCAAATCCATTTGGAGTAAAAACGCCAAAAGGTGAAATAAAAATGATGTCGGCAATGATTGATTCTGCAGTTTTTCCTGGTATTCAAGGTGGGCCACTTGAGCATGTTATTGCATCAAAAGCTGTTGCATTTGGCGAAGCACTTCAACCATCATATAAAGAATATGTAAAACAAATTCGAAAAAATGCAACCACTATGGCCCAAGAATTTGTAAATAAAGGATATAAAATTATTTCTGGTGGTACCGATAACCATTTAATGTTAATTGATTTACGTACAAAATTCCCAGAAATAACTGGCAAACAAGTTGAAAACACTTTAGTAAAAGCACATATTACTATTAATAAAAACATGGTTCCTTTCGATACCCGTTCTCCATTTCAGGCATCTGGCATTAGAGTTGGAACACCTGCTATTACTACTCGCGGAATGAAAGAAGAACACATGCCAATTATAGTTAATTTAATTGATAGAGTTATTTCAAATATTAACAATGAAGATGTTGTTAAGAAAACTGCAAATGAAGTTGTTGAAATGATGAAACAATTTAAATTGTTTGCTTACTAAATATTAAATCTCAAATTACAATTTTCAAAACTAATACAAATTTCAAATTATAAATTTCAATAATCAAAAAGAATATTAACATTTTGAATTTTGTTGATTAGGTTTTAATAGTGATTTGATTATTATAATTTTTGCTTTACTTTAGATTTGTTAATTGGATATTATTTGATATTTGAATTTTGTGATTTGAAATTTAATTTATGGAGTGGTATATTTATTTGCTAGTTGTTTCGGCAGGACTTTTAGTCGGTTTTATTAATACTTTAGCTGGTAGTGGTTCTCTAATATCATTACCATTATTAGTTTTTCTTGGATTACC
>JAVHRJ010000588.1:0-1654 GCA_036171595.1 Bacteroidales bacterium | reverse complement strand
AAGGAAAAACTATCTTCTCACAGATTATGGATTACGCACCTAAAAATATTTTTGATCAACTTGTTTCCGAGTATAAAGGGAATTATCGTTTCAGAACATTCTCTTGCTGGGATCAACTTCTCTGCTTAGCTTTTGCACAATTGACATTTAGAGAATCTCTCCGCGATATAGAAACTTGTCTGAGATCAAATTCAGAAAAACTTTATCATATGGGTATTAAAGGAAATATTTCCAGAACTAATTTATCTCGTGCTAATGAAACTCGTGACTGGAAAATATTTGCACGCTTTGCTAATCATTTGATTCAAGAAGCTCTTTCGCTCTACACAAAAGACGAACTTATTTACAAAGAACTAGATAATTCTCTTTATGCACTAGATTCAACCACAATTGATCTTTGCCTGTCTTTATTCCCTTGGGCAAAGTTCAGGAAGAACAAATCTGCCGTTAAATTACACACCCTTCTTGATATTAGAACATCGATTCCAACCTTTATTCACATTACTTCCGGTAAGGTTCACGATGTAAATATATTAGATTTAATTTCTATTGAAACCTCAGCCTTTTACATCATTGATAAAGGATATATAGACTTTGAAAGGCTCTTCAATCTAAAAAATAAAAATGCATTCTTTATTACAAGAGCAAAAAATAACCTGGCTTGTAAAAGAATTTATTCCAACGATGTTTCTAAATACGAAAACATAAAATATGATCAAACAGTTAAGCTAACCGGAGTTAAAACATCAACTCTGTACCCCGAACACATTAGAAGAATAAAGTTCATCGATAAAGAAAATGACAAAGAGCTAATTTTTCTAACCAACAATTTTTCACTCGATGCCGATATGATTGCGCGTTTATACAAAGACCGATGGAAAATTGAATTATTCTTCAAATGGATTAAGCAGCATTTGAGAATTAAGTCTTTCTACGGCACAAGTGAAAATGCTGTCAAGATTCAAATTTATTCAGCTATCTCTGTTTATGTAATGATTGCTATTATCAAAAAGAAATTAAATATTGCTGAAAGTATCTACACTATTTTACAGATTTTGAGCATAAACATTTTTAGTAAAGTCCTTATTAATCAACTACTTAACAAAAATTATAACTCAAATCAAAACTACCGTTCCCATAACCAATTGTTTTTATTCGACTTTTAACGGGACAGTAGTGAATTGATATTTAATAAAAATTTAAATTAAAAATCATTATGGTTTAACATACCAACAATTACTTCAATAATAATTAACCCGGATTTTGCGACCGAGATATTTTATTACTGTATGGTATTTATTATACCGCCCGATGGGGATAAAATTATTCGGGTTACTTGTTTCTATAAATATACAGTAATAAAATATCTCTGCTACAAAATCCAGGTTAAAGCTTCTGATTTGTTCCAAATTTGCAAGGTAGATATTTTTTTAACATTTTTTAAAAAAAATATTTGCATTTAAATACCAGCTTGTTATTTTTATACCAGAAATTAAATTGTACTTGGTAATAAGTCCTCCCCCAAGCTTATTATCAGTACTACCCCGATGTTTTACCCCAACATCGGGGACCTTTTTATGGAGTCCATCTTAAAGATGGCCTCCATTTTTTTTATAACACTTAGTTGCAGTACCATCTAAGAGCAGCCTTCAAA
>JAVHRJ010000587.1:0-8555 GCA_036171595.1 Bacteroidales bacterium | reverse complement strand
AAGGCTTTTTTATTAAAACATTAATACTTTATAATAACCCTCTACTTTTTAAAAGAGGTTCTATTTTAGCTTCGCGACCTCGAAAATTTACATACATTTTTGTAGGGTCTTCGGAACCATCTTTTTCGAGTATATTTTTACGAAACGACGTTGCTGTTTCTTTATCAAAAATTCCTTTTTCTTTAAAGGCATCAAAGGCGTCGTTGTCAAGTACTGCTGCCCAAGTGTATCCGTAATATCCAGCATCATAGCCACCCATAATATGACCAAAGTATGTGCCTTTATATCGAGAATCGATTTGTGGAATTAATCCAATTTTTTGAAAATATTCTTTTTCAAATTTCGCAACATCTAAATTTTTAATATCTTTTTGCGAATGGTAAGCCATATCTAAATATGATGCGGCAAGATATTCGGTTGTTGCAAACCCTTGATTAAATAAACTTGCATTATTTATTTTAGCAATTAAATCGTCGGGAATGGCTTCGCCAGTTTTATAATGTTTTGCATACATTTTTAAAACATCTTTATTAAAAGCCCAATGTTCCATTAACTGGCTAGGAAGTTCAACAAAATCTTGTGCAACAAAAGTTGTTGGGTATGTTGTTTTACTCATTAATCCTTCGAGCGCATGTCCAAACTCGTGAAAAATTGTTTCAGTTTCGTCCATACTTAACAATGCTGGCAAATCGTTTGTGGGTTTTGTAAAATTACAAACTACTGTAACCACAGGTGTAACAGGTTTTCCGTTTTTAATTTTAAAAGAACGGTATGCATCGCACCACGCACCACCTTCTTTACTTTCGCGAGGAAAAAAATCCATATAAAGAACACCTAAATGTGAACCATCAACATCTTTTACTTCAAAAGCATTAGCATCGGGATGTGGCAATGGAATATCTTTAATTGGTTCGAAAGTAAGTCCGTACAATTTGTTAGCAACCATAAAAATTCCTTCATTAACATTTTCCATTTTAAAATATGGTCGAACGGCAGTTTCGTCAATATCATATTTTTGTTTATGTAATTTTTCGGCATAAAACATCCAATCCCATGCTTCTAGATTAAATTTCCCGCCTTCTTTTATAATAATTGCTTGCAAATCTTTAGCTTCATTTTTTGCAACATTAATTGCAGGTGTCCACATTTTATCGAGTAATTCAAAAACTTTATCTGGAGTTTTAGCCATTCTGCTTTCTAATTTATACGAAGCATAATCGGCATACCCAAGTAATTTTGCTTTTTGTGAGCGAAGTACAACAATTTTAGCAAGTACTTCTTTATTATCGTACACGTTGTTATTATTTCCACGATTTGTATATGCTTTATATATTTTTTCGCGTAACATACGATTTTCAGAATATTGAAGAAATGGGATCATGCTTGCTTTTTGAGTTGTAAAAACCCACTTACCATTCATACTATCATTTATAGCCGTTTCGGAAGCTGCATCAATAACCGCTTGTGGAAGTCCTGCTAAATCTTCTTTTTTATCAATTACTAATTTAAAATCGTTAGTTTCGGCTAAAAGATTTTGGTCGAATTTAACAATGAGTGACGAAAGTTCTTGATTTATTTTTTTTAATTCGTTTTGTTTTTCGATAGATAAATTTGCCCCATTTCTTACAAAAGTTTTATAAATGTTTTCGAGCAAATACATTTGTTCATCATTTAAATTCAATTTTTCTTTATTTTCATAAACTTGTTTAATTCGTTCAAATAATTTTGCGTTTAATGTAATACCATCTTTGTGAGCAGATAATTTTGGACTAAGTTCTTCGTTTATTTTTTGAATTTCGGAATTTGTATTACAAGAATTTAAATTTGAGAAAATACTGCTTACCTTACCCAACAATTCGCCACTATTCATATATTTTTCGACAGTATTTGCAAAAGTTGGGGTTTATGTACACTTTGTTATAGAATCAATTTCCATGTTTTCTTGTTTCATAGCCTCCTCAAAAGCCGAAGGAAAATCACCAGGTTTAATTTTATCGAAAGGTGGCACCCCAAAAGGAGTATTAAATGTTTGTAATAATGGGTTATCTGATTTTGCTGAAGACTCATAGTTTGAATTACTTACACATGAAACCATTAACAATAAAGAACAACCAGCCATAAAAGAAATCTTTTTCATAATATATTTTTTAGTGGAGTAAAGATAAATAAATTATTTTTATATAAATGAACCTATAAAAACTTCAAGCATAAAAAAATAAATCTCAAATAATCTACAATGACGAAAACTAAAAATTCAAAACAATACTAAACAACTCGTTTTCTCTGTTTTTTTGGTCATTTGAATTTGAAGTTTGGAAATTATTTGTTATTTTGGATTTGAGATTTTTAAAATCTCATAATATTTTATTGACTTACTCTAATTCCAAGATGTTATCGCTATTTCCTATTTGTTTTAAGTCGGGAATTGAGCTACCAGCAATACCTTTAATTGAGCCAATAAAATGATTGGTATTTAGCAAAACTTTTTCGAGTTGTTTTTCACGTTGTTTCCAAATTCTTTCCATTGCTCGTTTTTCTTGAGTATAGCTATTTTGCAAATCGGTAAAACCTTCAATAATTGCCCCTATTTGTAAACGGAATTCCGTACTTGTTAAATAATCGTATAACATTTGCATTTTTTCGCCCTTATTAGTTTGCGATGAATATGCTTCATTTATTTTAATAAGACTTTCCCTTAAAACTAAAACAAGACCTTTAAAATCATTAAAAGTACAAATCCAAACACCTTCCTTTTGACCAATTCTATCAATACCGTCGGGCATTGCCTCTGTAACAATAATACAAATATCGGCCTTTTCGGCAAGTGCATCAATTTTTAGTTTATTAATCCATTCATTTGTAAATGCTTTTGTTCTTTTACTTTCGTATAATATTTTTCCGCAAGCGTTACCCGATTTATTTTTAACAGTATGCACAACATCTGCACCTTTTACACCTTTTGCGACTTCAGAAATTTCATCAAACGGGAACAAACTCTTTAAAATATCTTCTATTGCTAATTCCTGAACCTCCCCTTGCAACTGCATAGAACCCTGTTCTGCCTTGCGTCTCATTTCTTCTGCAAGTTGTTTTTGATCTTTTAATTGCTTTTCGAGCTCTAAAATTTTTAAAGTTGAATTTTCGTCAACTTGTTTCTGTATTTTTATTTTTTCTTCTTTAAGTTTTTCCGAAAACTCTTTTTCTTTTTCTAAAGCAATTAAATCGCGTAGCTCATCTTTTTCTCTTTTTAATTTTTCAATTTCAGCTTTTGTTTTATTTAAATCTTTTACCTGTCCTGATTTTTCGTCGAGTTCTTTTTTTAATAAATTTATTTGCTCAAACGTTTCTTCTTTTAAAGCAGTTTTTATTTCGTTTTCTAACTTCAATTTTTCGGTAATTATTTTAGCCTTAACTTCTTTTTCAATTTGTTCTTTTACGTTTTCTTTTTCTTTTAAAAGCTGCTCTTTATATGCTTCTAAAGCTTTTGTTTTTTTTTGAATCTCAATTTCTTTTTCAGCGTTTTTTGTTTCAAAATCTTTTTTAAGTTGCTCTTGAACTTGAGAGTATAAAATTTGACTTACGTTAATTTCAGTGCCACATTTAGGGCAAGAAATGTTATTTTTATTTTCCATGTATTTTGTTATTTATATCAAGTTTAGCTCTCTTAATTTCCAAAAACATTTTGCAGTTGCTTCAATATCAGCGGCAGCATTATGAGCATCTTCGAAATCGCAACCAAAAAGTTTAACATGTAATTCCGAAAGTTTAGGCCATTTATATCCATAATTACCAGGTATTTTGCAATAATCGGTTGATGCATGCATTGTGCAAAGTCGAGGTTTATTAAAAAGTTTTGAGTTTATGTTTTTGCGAAAAAATTCGGCTCCAACAATTTTTTCATCGAAACTAATATTGTGTGCAATAATATTTTTCGATTCCTCAATTTGGTCGTTAAATAAATTAAGAACATAAGCTAAATCTTTTCCTTCGTTAATAGCCATTTCGGTAGTAATTCCATGAATTCTAGAAACTTCTAAAGGAATTGTATAACCTTCGGGTTTAATTATAAACTCTTGCTGATCGATACGTTTTTTATTTGAATCGTAAACTATCCAAGCAATTTGAACCATTCGTGGCCAATTATTAACATCGGTAATAGGAGCTTTATAATTTCGAGGTACTCCTGTTGTTTCAGTATCAAAAAATAAGTACATGATTTTTGGTTTTAAAATATTTGGAAAATTAGCTACATTTTTAATTTTTTCAAAATATTGTTTTAAACAAGCCAAATAGGTCACTTTTTTCTTCACTCCAAATTGTTATCTTTGCAATCTTATAATTTGATATTTAAAAATGGAACATATTCGTAATTTTTGCATTATTGCTCATATCGACCACGGAAAAAGTACGCTTGCCGACCGTTTATTAGAAATTACTGGAACGGTTACCGGTAAAGACTTACAAGCTCAAGTTTTAGACGATATGGAGCTTGAACGCGAACGTGGAATTACCATTAAAAGCCATGCTATTCAAATGGATTACGAATTTAAAGGTAAAAAATATATATTAAATTTAATTGATACTCCTGGCCATGTTGATTTTAGTTACGAAGTTTCGCGAGCAATTGCATCGTGCGAGGGAGCTTTGTTAGTAGTTGATGCAACTCAAGGCATTCAAGCACAAACAATTTCAAATTTATATCAGGCAATTGACCACAATCTTCAAGTAATTCCTGTGCTTAATAAAATGGATATGGCATCGGCAATGCCCGAAGAAGTTAAAGACCAAATTGTTGATTTATTAGGATGCAAACGTGAAGAAATTTTAGCAGTAAGTGCTCGAAATGGAAGTGGTGTGCAAAATGTTTTAGAGGCAATTGTTGAACGTATTCCCGCTCCAAAAGGCGACTCTAATGGACCATTACAAGCTTTAATTTTTGATTCTGTTTTTAATTCGTATAGAGGAATAATTGCTTATTTTAGAATATTAAACGGAACTCTTAAAACTGGTGAACATGTTAAATTTGTGCATTCAGCAAACGATTATCATGCCGACGAAATAGGAGTTTTAAAATTAAAACTTCAACCAAAAGATAATTTAAGTGCTGGTGATGTTGGTTATATTATTTCGGGAATTAAAAATGCTAAAGAAATTAAAGTAGGCGACACAATAACCCATGTAGAAAACCCTTGTAGTAATGCTGTTGCAGGTTTCGAAAATGTTAAATCAATGGTATTTGCAGGCATTTACCCTGTTGATGCCGACGAATACGAAGAACTACGTGCCTCGTTAGAAAAATTACAATTAAACGATGCTTCATTAACGTTTATTCCTGAATCGTCGGCTGCATTAGGCTTTGGATTTCGTGGTGGCTTTTTAGGCCTATTACACATGGAAATCGTTCAGGAACGTTTGTATCGTGAATTTGACATGGATGTTATAACAACGGTCCCAAATGTTTCGTATAAAGTTATAACAACAAAAGGTGAAACTATTGATGTGCATAATCCTTCGGGTTTGCCTGCTCCTAATTTTATCGATTATATTGAAGAACCTTTTATTAAAGCTCAAGTAATTACAAAAACCGAATATGTTGGTGCAATAATGAATTTATGCATTGATAAGCGTGGTATTTTACAAAGTCAAAATTATTTAACAACCGACAGAGTAGAGCTTACTTTTGAAATGCCACTTGCCGAAATTGTTTTCGATTTTTACGATAAACTTAAAAGTATTTCCAAAGGATATGCTTCTTTCGATTACCACCCAACTGTTTACAAGCTTTCAAAATTAGTTAAACTCGACATACTTTTGAATAGCGAACAAGTTGATGCATTATCTACATTAATTCACGTTGATAATGCTTATCCTTTTGGTCGAAAAATGTGCGAGAAATTAAAAGATCTTATACCTCGACAACAATACGAAGTTGCCATACAGGCTGCAATAGGAACAAAAATTATTGCCCGCGAAACAATAAAAGCCGTTCGAAAAGATGTTATTGCAAAATGTTATGGTGGCGATATTTCGCGTAAACGCAAACTGCTCGAAAAACAGAAAAAAGGTAAAAAGCGTATGCGCCAAATTGGTTCGGTTGAAGTACCACAGTCGGCATTTTTAGCTGTTCTAAAATTAGACTAATATATAAAATTCATGCTTCGAGAGCCTCAGCATGACTATGTATTGTAAAGTCATGCTTCGAAGATTATAGCATGGTCGAATTACTTAAGCGGAGTTCTATAAATTAAATTTTACCACAAAGTGCACTAAGAAAAAATTCACAAAGAACACTAAAAAATAATAAGCGCAATAATTTGAAAACTTTGTGCATTATTTGTGTTCTTTTTGGTTAGTTCTTTTTTTAAATTTTTAGAACCCACCTTAACATAAGTGAATAATAAAGAATAAAAAAACATAATAGCTCTAACTTTATGATTAAATTAAAAATAATTTTACTCTTTTGTTTTTTCGAGTTAATTGTTTATTTTTGATATTAATATTTGGTGTTGTTAATCAATAATTTTTTTGTCATTTTAAGCAATAGGAGAATATCTTTCATTATAAAAAAAGATGTTTCGCTAATCATTCAACATGACAAAAAGGCTATATTAATAACAATATCTAATTTTTTTAAATATTAACAAAGTGAAACTTTTATTTTTTCAAAAAACATTAACAACGTTCACAATTATTATAAGCTTTTTCTTACAATCATTTTCGCAAGAAAAAACAGATAGTTTGTTAAAAACAAATTGTATTAAATTTGACATAATTCCATTATACAATAATTTTTTTGATACTCGTGTACAAATAAGAATTGGTACCGAATACGAGAAATATGTTTGTGAAAAATCGGCTTTATCTGTTTATATTGATGGAGGGCTTTACGACAAATATAAATTTATAAAATATTACGATTTTTTTAATCAACAACAAGGATTGTATTCAATTGAACAGGATATTTCAATAGTAGGGGTTCATATAATTCCGAGTTACAATTATTATTTTTATACTTTTAAAAATCATCCAAATGAAAAACTTTTTTTGAGTACATTATTAGATTATGGTTATTATTATAAAAAATTAGATTATTATAACTCTCAAACAAAAGACAGCTATTACGATAGTTATAACCAAAATAAATTAGGTGTTGGCTTAGGATTAGGTTATAAAAACCAGTTTTCGAAACATTTTTTAATAGAATTAAAAACATCTTTTTTTGCAAAAGTATTTAATTCCATTTCAAACGATGAGCGAATTCAGATTAAATCATTAGATGCACAATGGACAAGTACTAATTATAATTTTTGGTGGATTTCAAATTTAGAAATCGGATATGTTTTTTAAAAACCACATATTATTTTTTGTTTTATTGTGCACGTTATTATTGTTTTCGCAATGCAATAAAGATAAAATTACCGACGATACCTATTTTGGTAGCAAAATAATGATTCTTGGGCATAGAGGTATGGGAATAAATTACAAAATGCCAGGAAACACAATAGAATCAGTAAATCCAGCCACTAATATTGGCTTAGATGGATGTGAATTAGATGTTCAATTAACAAAAGATACAGTTTTAGTGTTCTTTCACGACCATTTATTAAAACCAACAACGACTTGCACCGGACGAATTTACGAATCGAATTGGAACGATATAAAACATTGCGAATATTACTCAGTTGAAAATAATGTTTTTATTAACTCTGTTGATGAATTATTTAGCAATATTCCAAATATAAATAACTTTTATTTTTCTTTTGATTGTGGCAAGGTAGATACTGATGTTGCTGATTTAGATTTATATATGAATCAATATTTAAGAGCAATAAAAAGAATTTGCGAAAAATATAATATGAGTAATAATGTGTTTATAGAAGCTAATTACACATTGCTAAAAAAGGCTCAGGAACTAGGTTTAACTAACAAATTATTTTTATATACTACTCTAAATACTCAGAACATAGAAGATGCATACAATAATTCATTTTTTGGAATTTCATTAGGGTTAAGCGAAATTAAAACCAACTCCGATGAAGCTCATAATAAAGGATTATATGTTATGTGCTGGGCACCCGATAATTTTGCAGAAAATCAAGATGCGTTAAACAAGAAAGTAGATATTATTCAAACCGATGACCCTATTTCAATTTTAAAATACCTCAACAGATATAATTATGAATATATAATTCCTTAATATAGTTTTTTAAAATTTTAATCCTAGCAAAGTAATATCGTCTATTTGCTCGTTGTTACCAATCCATTCATTTATTGATTTTTCTAAAACTTCTTTTTGCTCATTCATGTTTTTATTGCAATTTGTTAGCAATATTTCTTTAAATTGCTTGTACATGAATTTTTTCCCTTTTGGTCCACCAAACTGATCGGCAAAGCCATCGCTAAAAAGATAAACACAATCACCTTTTTGTAAAGTAAATTCATGGTTAGTAAAATCTTTCATTTCGGGGTAAATTGCTATGGGCATTTTATCGCCTTTGAGTTCATCAAGTTCAAAGTTTTTAAAGTTTGAAAGGTCATTATTTTCTATAGATTGA
>JAVHRJ010000586.1:0-1659 GCA_036171595.1 Bacteroidales bacterium | reverse complement strand
GTGTGAGAGGTTCTCCCCGTCAGGTTATCTGACGGGGCAGCCTACTCGATTATAGCCTGTGCATTTTGTTCGTATAGGAATATGTACTTATTCATATACCTCTACTTCGGTACTTTCATGTATGTCAGAAACCTCCCAAATATTTTCAATGCTAATTGCGATAGATCCTGTTGGTCCAAAAATAGGTCCAGCAGGCATTACTATTAAAAAAATAAGGTATGGTTTTCCGTTTAATGTAACATTATAGTCCATTCTTACTTCTGAAAATTGATTAGTTGAAATTATTTTGTAATTGAACACTTTTGAACCAAAAGTTGCTTTTACATATTTATCTGTTATTAATATTTCTACTTTTTCAAAAGTCGGATTGTCTCCAGCTGTTGCCCAATCACCTTTTCCTTTAATGTCAGCCCAACGGTCTGATTTAAAAAGTACACCTTTAACTTTTGTTTGAGCAAACGAGATTGTCAAACAGCTAAGAATGACTGAACAAATTAAAATTGCTTTTTTCATATTTTTATTTATTGTTATCTTCTTTCATTTGTTTTATTAAGTCACAGTACATTAAATACATTACACTTCTTCTAATATTAGGTGCAAACCAATTAATAGAAATAGACAATTTTAAATTATACCATTCTGTTACTTCAATTACAATACCTTTGTCACAGCTTTTATACACCTTAGTATAATGCATGTTATCTCTATTTGCGACTTTTACATAATCATAACCAAGTTTGTCAAAAGCTTCATTTGAATATTTATAACTTTTTATTAATTTCTCGTTCCAAACTATTAATCTTTTATTGTCTTCATATTTATATGAAATGCAATTCGATGGAATTGTCGAATTAACAATGCAGTCTTCGAAGTACGATAATGAATTTTCAGAATCTTGAGCAAAAGAAATTAATGAAAAGAATAGTGTAAGAATAATGGTTGTTGTTATTTTCATATATTTATTTATTATTTGTTATAAATGTTTTCCAAAGATTTAATTTATTTTCAGAGTAAAACCTTGCAGGTGTAACTAAATATTCAAATTTAATGTTGTTTTTGTTACAATAATTTTCAACTAATTGTATACTATTTTTAATTTCAGGAATTCCGCTAAAAGATTTTCTTGTGAAACATACCTTATTTATTAATGGATTATTTTTAATAGTAAAAATTATATCAGTCCATTTACAAGAATTGATCTTGCTTTCCAAGAATGTGTCAGAAAAATTCATTTTAATATTTTCTTCTACATTAATTTCTTGAAATAAGTCAATAAAACTAATTTTATGTTTTTCGATAAATTTAATCTTTTCTTCTTTTCCTTCTTCTTTTAAGTCTTTTTCAGAAAAACAAAATGGTAATATTCTCCAAAGATAATTTTTACTTCTACTATAAAAGTAATTAGCATCGTTATTTTCAACGTCAGGGTTGAAAGTACCAATTATTAATACTTCTGTTTTTTCATGAATTTTATTGTCTCTAAATTTATGTTTAATAATTTTCATATTTGTAATTAATTGTCAAGGAGTCTTTTTTTATGCATTGGCTATAACGGTTTGCGGTTGAATTTGGCAGGCTTTTACTTGCAGACATTGTCAAATCGCTAAAATGATTGAACATTGTTATTCGTGTCAAGTTGCCCATAACAGCCTGCTAAAT
>JAVHRJ010000585.1:0-8592 GCA_036171595.1 Bacteroidales bacterium | reverse complement strand
CTGTGTCATTTGTTAAAATATTCTTCTCAATTATTGCTTCGTTAGAACAAGAGCAAAGAATTGCAATAGCATAAACAAATAAACTCATTTTAAAACACTTTAATATGTATGCAAATGTATTTATAAAAGATTTTTTTATAAATTAATATTAAATTTCTGCAATATGATATTCCTTTTTTAGATTTTTATATTCGTAGTAATTATTTAAAAGATGTCCATGTTCTTTAAATTTATCTTTTATTTCTTTAGTAAATATAAAATTGAACTTTTCGGGCTTGAATAATTTTGAAAACAATTTAAATATAAAATTATTCCAATTGTTAGTTTTATGTTTATCTAAAATTTTTAAATATAATTTATATGTGATTTTATGAAACGGTCCCAATAAAAAAAATGTTAAATAAACAACATTATTTATTTTTCTCATAAAAGTTATTTGTTGAGGTGTAAGTGATTGGTTGTTAATTGTTGGGCAAAAAGAAAAATATTGTATGTTTAAAAATGTTTCAATGTTTTTAATAAATAAAGTAGAATTATTTTTAAGAAGTTCAAATGGTAATATTAAAATATTTTCGCTACCAAATAAATTAACATATATTTTAATAAGATATGTGTAATTATAAGGGAACCATTTAGTCTCTTTATTGTTTTCTATAAGTTTATTGTATTTTAACAAACCACCTTCTTTTATATATTGCGAGTAGCTTGCTTTTAGTGCAGACTCAAAACCTCTTGTTACAATTAATATTTTAGCTTTGGGAAAGAGAGTATGTAAAGTTTTTGCTGTTTTTTTTTGAAAATCTTCAATGTTATTTATTTCTGTAAAATCGTTTGATTGAGGTGAACTAAACTTCATATCTCTTAATACAAATACCTTACTATCAAAGTCTTTATGTTTAATTGCCATATTCATTAATTCTTGGGTATTGTTAAAGCCACAAATAGCAAAGTCTTTAAAAATAAAATTTGGATTTTGGTGAAACCATTGTCCTAAAAAACTTGACCCTGCTTTTGGAAATCCTACATGTAGCAATATTTGACTCATTTATTTGAATTAATTTTACATTAAAAGTTTTTGCTAATATAATAATTTATATATTCTTCGCTATTTGACAATATCATTTCAATACTATTTTTTATAGGTATTTGCAATAAGAATCTTAAAATATTTACTTTTATTTTACTGTCTTTGTTTAAAATAATATTATTTGTTTTGTTTTTAAAATTATTAATTTGCACATTGTTATAATTATTGTTCTCTAAAAATTTTAATGCATCTGAAAAATATTTATCTTTTAATTCATCAAAATTAAGACAATTAAGTATTTTTTCATTTATTTCGCGATTAATTGCATTGTTTTCCCATGATTTTAATAGGTTAATTAAATCATTAAATCTATTATCATTTCCAATTTTTGAATTTAATTTATTTTGTAAATAATAGGTGTAAATTGATTTAATTTCGCTTGAATTTAAATTAGTAAGTGATATACTATGTGGCATGAATACAGTATTAAAAAAAACAGGAACATTTTTATTATCGAAGTATTTTATTAATTCTGGCATTTCAAATGCATTTTGTTTTATAGGACAAACCATAATGCTGAAAAATGTTTTGTTTTTTTTGCAGTAATCATTAAAAAATCTAAGATTTTCCATTAACATGTCAAAATTTGCATTTTTTCTAATTGTTTCATAGGTTTCTTTTTTTATTGAATCTACTGAAACAGAAATATCAAATTGTCCTTTTTTTAATATGTTTTTAACTTTATCATTTAATATAGTTCCATTTGTGCTTATATTAAACCTGATTTTATTGTTAATACTCAATATTTTTTCAATAATTGAATAATAAATTGGAATTAAAAAAGGTTCACCTCCTATAAAATTTACATGAGTTAAATGTGGTAGAAATTCTTCTATTTCATTAACAATTGATATGTTATAAGGTGTTGAATAATTTATATTTAAATTGCAGTTATTTTGTATTGCCGATGATGTGTATGGATTACACATAACACACTCCAAATTGCAATTGTTAGCTAACTCAAACTCAATAAGTGACGGGTATCCATTTTTATTTATTTTAATGTGGTTATATGAGTATGCTTTTAATGAAGAAAACGCACCTATTTCAATTTGAGTGTTACATTCACTACAACCAAGCGAAAGATTTTTTTCTAAAATAGCATCTCTAAATTGATTTATCTTTTTACCAAACCATGCTTCTTTAATGCTTATATCTGGATATTTGCCTAATACAAATTCTGTATTTACGCAACACACTTGAATGTTACCATTTAAAGTTAATCTTAAAGAGTTAAAAGGTGCTTTACATAATATTTTTTTTTTATAAAATGGAAAGGTGCTCAAATATTTTGTTAATTGATTAGAATTGTTTTTCATAAATGTTATACATTAATATTTCGCATAAGTTTATTGTATTTAAGCACAATTAAAAAATCAATTATTGTTTCCGCATTTTCGTTAATAAAGGAAGATATTACATAATCATCATTAGTTTCAAATAATTTATCAATTAAATATTTTGTAAAAAATTTTTCTGGTACTTTGTTTATTATTTCATCAATTTTAGTTGAGAATAAATTTAGTTTATTGTTATTTGTTATAATTGAAGAAAATTTATTTGTAATTAAAATTGAAGCTTCATTCTTTGTTAAAATATCTTCTTGTAAATTGTTTTCGTTTATTTTAGCAATTTTAAGCCATATTTTAAGTTTATTAATATATGTAGTAAATTGCTTGTTATTGATTTTTTCGTTGTTAGTATTGTTTTCAAATGTGAAGGTTGAAAGGTGTTTAAATATTTTTTCTAATTCGGCATATTTTAATGTCCATATTGCATGTTCAAAAGGTTGAATAACATCGCAGAAAAAAATAGTGCAACCTAACTTATTGCAATATATTATCATTTCTGGAACTTCTTTCCAGTTTTCTCTTATAATACACATATTAATGTTAAAAGTGGTGCTTTTTGATAATGTATATTTATACAGCCAATCAATATTTTCTTTAACTTGCTCAAACATAGAGTTTTTGCGAATGTTTTCGTAAACTTTTTTATTTAAAGAATCAATTGAAATGTTAAAAGAAAATTTCCCTTTACTTAATATATCTTTTATTTTATCATTAAGTACTGTTGCATTTGTAGTAATGAATACTGAAATATTTGGATTTAATTTTGCAAATTGTTCCCAAATAGAATAATATGTCTTAATTAGAAATGGTTCGCCACCAATAAAACTAGCTACTTTTAAATGAGGAATAAATTCTTTAAGTTGTTCAATAAAATTATTATCATACGGACTATGTAGTGGTAATAGGTGATCGCGTTTGTTTCTAATAGATGACGAAAGACTTCCATTGCACATTGTGCATTCTAAATTACATGTGTTTTCGCATACAAATTCCATATAAGTTGGGAAATGCTTTTTATTTATAGGATAATTGTCATATTTTTTTGCTTTTACTGCGTTAAAATTTTTATTTTGAATAGAATTTATACATGTGTTACATGACGAAGATAGTACGTTTTTGCTGAATGATTCTCGTAATTTTTCATAGTTTTCACCATTCCAAATTTCTTTAAGTGATTTGTTCGGATATTTATCATAATTGTTAATTATATCCCAGCATGGCCTTACTCTGCCGTATTGGTCAAAAAACATTGAATTAAAAGGCGAAAAACAAAATATTTTTCTTGGTCCTAGTGGGCGATTTTTATTAAATTCATATAATAGTTCTAAGTTATGCTTGTTATGCATATTGTTATTTAAACGAAAAAACAAATAACCTATTTTTTGATTAATTAACCTAATAATATTAATTGATTTGTTTATCACGATTGCTATAAAGATAATAAATTTTCTTTTATTTCTTGAATGCTTATTCTTTCTATTTCGCTCAGTAATATGTTAGTTGGTAAAAGTAATAATTTTGCTAATTGATTATTTAGTAATTTTTTATCCAACGAGTTATTACAAACTTCTTTAAGCTTTTTTTTGAAGATATTTATTATATTGTTTTTCGTATTGTTGTCTAACCAAATTACACTGTTTAAAAATGTTATGGAATTATTTGTTATTTCTTCTAATAAATCATTCTCGTTTTTCTTAGAAATTAATTCTAATTGTTTTTCTCTTTCTATAGCAGTTTTGTACCATATATAAATTTGAGAAACTAAATCGTTAAATTTTTTAATATTGTGTTTACTTACTTTTGAATTATTGTTTGTAAATACATACTGTGAATAAGCATTGTAAACACTAAGAATTTTTTCATTTGGTAAATTCCATATTGAAACATTAAATGGTTGAAAAACAGTATTGAAATATATGGGTGTGTTTTTTTTATTAAAATAATCAATAAGCTGTGGAATTTCTTCACAGTTATTTCTAATTGGACATATTGTAATTCCAAAATATGTTTTTTTTTGTTTTGTATAATTTTGAAAATATTCAATATTTGATAAAACTTTTTTTAAATCAGCATTAATTCTTATTTCGCTATAAGTTTTATCTATAATAGATTCTAGTGAAATGCTGATTTTAAAATTTCCTTTATTTATAATTGTTTTAACTTTATCATTTAAAATTGTTCCATTTGTTTGAACCGATAATACACAACTTGGATTATTATTAATAATATATTCCCATATTTCAAAATATTGTTCAATTAAAAACGGTTCACCTCCATAAAATTTTGCTTCTTTTAAATGTGAAATAAACGGGCTTATTTGTTCTATTATGTTAACAGTTTTTAAAGGTTTATTATTTGAAATAGAATATTTATTTTCGATTTGGCTCGAAAAAAGTGAAGAGCACATTATGCATTCGAGGTTACATGTTTTTGAAAGCTCAAATTCAATTGATTGTGGAAATAGATTATTTTTTATTGATTTTTTTAAAAAAAGTATATCTTTTTTATTTGGTTGTTTTATTGAACAATTACTACAGCTGGGTTCGTTACAATTTTTATAGGTGTATTTTGCGAACTCTTTACGTTTATTTGAATTCCATAAATCTATAAGTGAATTATTACAAATATTTCCAATTTCAAAAAGATGATTATAACAACATATTTTTACTGAACCATCTTGTGATATGTATATATTGTTTTGAGGTAAATTACAACTAAATAAATTTTTCACATTATTTATTATTTAAGCTATTGTATGATATGTTATTTGTTTTTGACTCGTATTTGAATCTTTCTGTGAATTTTTCTGGTGAACGAATAATTTCTGCTAATAATGTTTCTGGAATAAGAGAAATAAAATGGATTAATGATGTTTTTAATTTTTCAACATCTAGATTTTGCTTATAAATATTTGATAATGTTTCCTCTATAACATTTAACATTTCGTCTTTCATTATAAAATCAATGTTGAAATCATTTATAACTGAATTATCTAAATTTTGTTTGAAAATTATTTTTAATTCTTTAATATCCTTTTTAGATAATTCTGTAATTGAATTTCGTTTTTTTTCGCATTTCCATATTTCTAATTGGTTAATAATTTCCTTAAAACGCTTATCGTTATTTTTTTTAATCTCAGAATCGACTGGAAGTTGATATGATTTATATAAAACAATTAAGTCGTCAAATTCTTTTTCAGTTAATTGTCTTAACGATAAAAACACCGGTACCCATAGCAGCTTTGGAAAAACTTGAATATTTCTACCACTCCAATATTGTATCATCTCAGGTAATTCTTTAGCATTTAATGTCATTACTACTATTTTTATACTTAAAGAATTGCTTTTGCTCGTTGTTAAATTATATAAATATTCAATATTTTGTAAGGTGTTATTTAAACTTGCATTTTTACGAATCTTTTCATAAACTTCTTTTTTTAATGAATCGATAGATATTGTGAAATGAAAATTTCCTGACTCAATAATTGGCTTAATATTATCAGGTATAAATGAAGCATTTGAAGAAATATAAAGAGGAATGATTGGATTTAAATTATTGAAAAGTTTCCATAATTCACGGTATATTTTAATCATAAATGGTTCCCCACCAGTAAATGATGCAGATTTTAAAAAGGGAATAAACGGTTTAATTTGTTCTATAAAATTATCGTTATATGGTGAAATGTTTTTTGTTTGATGTTCTCTATGTTGCTGAATTGAACTACTATATTCGCTACTGCACATTATACATTCTAGGTTACAAGTATTTTCGAGTTGAAAATCGAAAAGTACCGGCATAGAGTTTTTACTAATAGTTAAATAGTTATATTTATATGGACCCGACGAAAAATAATTTTTATTTTTTAGTTCATAATAACAATTTTGGCAGCCATAAGAAAAATCATGTTTTTTAATTTTATTTCGCAAATTGTTATAGCTTTTACCAAACCAAATATCTTTTAATGAACTTTTTCCCACATCACCAATTATAGTTCCTCTATTATAATGACAAGCCATTACCTTACCCGACGGAATAAATAGCATGTTTGTATATGGAGCGTTGCAAACAGGATTGAAAAATGAAATGCCAGCTTTGTACTTGTAATGTAGTAAAACAGATGTATTTAATTTAAACTCTTTTTTCATACAATTGTCTTAAATTCTTAATTATCATAATAAAACATAAGCCAAGCTTCAAAATCAATAAATCTTTGTCTGAACATTTCATCATTTAATTGATTTGCAATATCGCCAGAATATAAATTTCTTTCTAAATATTTTTTATTACTTATTATTTCATTAAGAAACGCTTTATAATTAATGCTTTTTAAATCTACTGGATCTTGTCCAGTTTTACAAAATGGAATAAGATTATTAAATTTATTTACAACTGTAGATGTTGTTGGGATATGATTCAATTTGCTAAAGTGATTTTTAAAAAGTTCTCTGTATAAATTATGATTTTTGTCTGAAATTATATTAAAAGGAAGCGATAAACAAAATGAAATTAATTTTTCGTCAACAAATGGTGATGAAATAGATGTTAAAAAATCGAAAGGGTTTACCCATCGACCTGCGGAACCATGATATATTCCTGTAAAAAAACTTTTCGAAAAATGATTTATAGCAAAATAATATTGTGAGTTTTCATGTTCAATATTTTTAATAATATTTGACATTTCTATTAAAGGGTTTGTTGTGCTATTTATTATAACATCGGTAAATGCTTTTGAAAAATTATTAAATTTTAATTTGTTAAATATTTTTGTTTTCTTTTGAGTATTTACATTAAATGGATATTGGCATGACCATCCACTGTTTAAGAACTCAGTGCCAAAAACTCCAGTTAAAATTCTTTTATCATTTTTTTCTCTCCATGTATTAAAAAATGAAGTGCTAAAATTTTTATTCCATTGAACACTCCATGCTGGCATTTCTATTACAGAATGTTTTAAAGATTTATATTTGCAAATTTCTTTTGCTATTAAAATATCTCTATCTGAATTTTCATCTAAACGGGTAGTTTTAAATGTAACAAAATCATAATTTTTTACTTGGTTTTCATCTATAGCATTTAATATAAGTCTTGTGTCTAATCCACCTGAAATTGTTATTTGTTGCTCAGTGTTATTTTTCAGAAGAGTATTAATAGAATTTTTTAATAAAAATGAAACTTCTTCAACTGCTGAAACTAAATCAATTTTTTTGTTTATTGAAATATGAGATTGTTTTGTTTGAGTTTTTTTATTAATATTTTGATTTATTTCAATTATTGTAGATTTATCTAATAAATTTATTTCTTCGTAAAAAGTTTTATTTTGAAGTGTTATGCCAATATTGAAATATTCTATAATTGCCTGATAATTTAGCTTTTTATTAAACCAGGGTAAATTAACTAATGGTTCAAATTCAGAGCAAAAAGAAAAATAATCATTTGTTTCATATATAAAAAGTGGATAAAATCCGAATGTGTCGTTTGTAATAATAAGTTTATTTGAATAGGAATTATATATGATAATTGAAAATTGTCCGTAATATTTAGCAGTGAAATTCTCATTGTTTTTAATAAAATCGTTAAGTATTTGGAAAGCAATACCGTTTGTGTTTTCACTACTTTTTGAAGTTGAATCAGAATTATAGATATCGCCTGCAATCCAAATATGATAGTTTTCAATACTTGAGTATATTTCCTTTTTTGACCATAAAGGACAATGGTATAATTGAAAAAAATTAAAACAATATTTATTTATTGTACGATTTTGATGATTTTCAAATGCAAATGATTTGATTGCTTTTTCAAAATTATTTTGAAAAGTTTTTTCTTTTTTTGAATAAACACCAAATATTAAAGGCATATTTATGTAAATGTGTTAAAGAATACACAAACTTATTAATATTTTAAATTATTTCCATTTTTTAAACCATTTTTCAAAAATCACTATTTTCCATAAACGCCAATAATCGTCTGAATTTAAAGAATTATTGATAAATCGCTTATTAATAATTCCGTTTTTAACTAATTCTGAGTTTTGTAATTCCGATTTATACCATTCTGCATTTTGATAATATTTATCGGGTCCTGTAAATCCCTGTTTTTTACGTTCAATTATTTCTTTTGGAACAAAAGGCTTCAAAATTTCCTGTAAAACAGCTT
>JAVHRJ010000584.1:0-8605 GCA_036171595.1 Bacteroidales bacterium | reverse complement strand
ACCATACTTAGCCATCCCTTATCATTATTTTTAATCATATAACTTAATTTCTTATTGTTATAGGCTTCAAATTCGAATGTTTTAGCATCTATATCAATAATTTTTTCGTTATATAACAAATAATCGAATAAATATTTTAATTGTGAAGGAACTTCTATATTTTTAGAAGTAGTAAATGGGCCATTTAATTTTTGTTTATACGGATACACATACAATCTAACATGTTTTCCAAACAGCCTTCCAAAAGCCTCTAATATCCCACCTCTTAAATTTTCGTAATATTGTTCGTCGATAACACGTTTAAGAATATTTGCACCCATAATTAGCCTTAACTGATTAATATTAAATTGACTAAAATAAGCTGAAAGGCGATAAAATTCTTTAAAATTTGAAATCATAACATTTTGCCCCATACCATTAAGCAGGTCAACTCTATCTAAAAAATCTTTTTCGTGAAATTCACCATCATCCATTAAATTATTTAATGTTATTTCACAAATAACCAAACTCGAGTCATCGTTAAAACTAACATCGTTTTTAAAAGTTTTAAAACCAGAATCGAGCATATCTAGTTCAATAAAAGAAATTGGCCTAAAACTACCACGCAAAAGCATCACATTTTTGTTATAAACCATATCGCTTGGTTGCTGAATTTCGCCATTTTTATCGAAAATACTAACTTGAGTTAATCCTAATTTTACTAATTTAACACTAAGCAAACGGTTATCAACAGTGTCGAAATTTCTTCCAGAAACGCTTAACATATTAATTTCTAACCTATCGCTCGATAAGTTATCCATAAGCGAAAGTAAAAACTCATCTATATTGTTATGATAATAAAAGCAAGCATAAATTAAATTTACGCCTAAAGTGCATAATGTTTTTTGTTGTAAAATTGTGTCGTTTTCGTATAAAATTACATGTATAATAACGTCGTTTGGTTGAGACTGAGTTGATAATTGAAATCGCATTCCTATCCAACCGTGTCCTTTGTTATTTTTTTTATAATTTATAGTTTCAACTGTATTTGCAAAAGCAAAAAACGTTGATGTTTTTCCTCTTAAATCATTGAGCAGTTCAACAATTTCTGAATATTCAACATCGAGCATTTTTTTTAATCTTGCTTCGGAAACATATCTATCAGATTTCGATTTATAAATAGCGTCGCTATAATTTTTATCGTAAGCCGATATTGATTTTGCAATTGTTTTTGAAGCGCCTCCTGCCCTAAAAAACTCACGAGCAACTTCTTGTCCACCTCCAATTTCAGCTATTGTTCCAAAAATAGCTGAATTTAAATTTATTTTTAAAGCTTTATTTTCAGATGATAATATTTCGTGTTCCATAATTTTAAATAAAGTTTGCAAAGTAATTGTTTATTTTCGAATTCTGAACATCATTCCACGGGATACAAATAATTTTCCAAAAATTATAATTATGAATAATTTGCGACGTAATGTCGTAATTAACATCAGATTTATTTATAATTAATTTCACTTCTATTTTATTGACAAGCGAGTATTCTTTTACCTTTTCCAGAAATTCAAATACAAATTGGTGTGGCTCAACAACAGGCACAAGTATGTTAGAATAAAATAAAAGTGATCGTGTTAACCTATCCCAGCCTGGTATAGTTTCAACAAAAATAATACTTTTATTTAGCTCAACTGCCGACTTAAATGCCCTATTTCTAATTTTTAATACCGGACGTTTACTATTATGTGAATAATGTTGAATTACGCCATAAATATAAATTGCATCTTGATTATTTCGAGTAATTAATATTTTTCCTGCATTTATATTTTTTAATGATATTGCACCAGTAGGACATACATATACACAATGTGCACATCCTGTACATTTTTGTGCATCAATAATTATCCCGTTTTCACTATATAAAAGTGCATTAAACTCGCAAACATTTTCACAATCGCCACACAATAAACAATTATCGTTATTAACAACAGCTTCGTTACCATCTTCAAAAAACTCTTCAGAAATAATAGTGTTTAAATTATAATTTACAGAAAAAGAACAATCTGCAAAAACCGCTTCTTTATAGTAAATTTCTTGCAAACATTTTAAAACAGTTGTTCTGCCTGTACCACCTTTATCCGATATTAATAATATTTCTTTCAAATTGTTATTTTTCAATTAAAATTTGTTTAATAGATTGCAAAGTGTTATAATAAAACAAATCTTTTACGATTTTTCCTTGAATTGAATTTATAGCAATTTCTTTACTATAGGGAACCGGAATAGCAAAAGAATAACCCGATTTTACAAACTCATCATATTTATATTTTGTAACCGCAAGAATAAGTTTAGCATTTCGCGGTGAATGCGAATGATAAATTAAATCCCATTCAATTTTATCATCGGTATAAAGAATTACAACATCAGACAATTTAAAAATTTCGCCCCATAAACCTTTGTATCCTGAAGAAATATCTACCAAACAAATTTCATTATTTATAAAATGTTTTTTTAAAAAATTATAAATATTTGTAATATGCCATTTTGAAATTAGCTCTTTATCATTTAACTTTAATTTTAATAAATTTTTTTCCGATTTTAAATTTGAATTTATTTCACCCAATTCCATTAATTCAATTTTTAGTGCATTTTGTTCGCAACAAATAACACATACATTACATGAGTTACACAACTCACTATGTATAATATAATCATTGTGGCTGTGCTCTATAGCATTATACATACAAAGCGAAACACATTTATTACACGAATTACATTTTTCTTTATCCCAAACAGGAATATTTCTTTTAATCGAAAATATTTTTTCCCAATTTATAATTTTATTAGCAAAAAGTGAAGGGAATGGAGAAGTTAAAGATATCCAATAAGGGTTATAATTTTCTTCGTGCAATAATTGAAATAAGTTCGACAACAATGTTGTTGAACCAATCCCCCCACGAGTACCTAAAATTGTTACAATCATTTTAAAGGTATTTATACAAAAATAACTATTTTTGACTAGAATAAAATTTTAATCACATGAAAATATTTTCATACAACATAAATGGCATTCGTGCAGCATTATCTAAAGATTTATTACTATGGATTTACGAATCGAAATGCGATATTATATGTTTTCAAGAATTAAAAGCTACAACCGATCAGTTTGATGCAAATAAATTTATTGATTTGGGATATTCGCCTATTTGGAATAGTGCAATTAGAAAAGGATATAGCGGTGTTGCTTTGTTATCAAAACAAAAACCCGACTATTACTCAACGGGAATTGGTATTCCAAAATTCGACGAAGAAGGAAGGGTAATTAGAGCTGACATTGGCGACCTTACACAAATTTCGGTTTATGTTCCATCAGGTTCAATGGGCGACATTAGACAAGATTTTAAAATGGAATTTTTAGATGCTTTTTATATTTATATAAAAGAATTACTGAAAAATAGAGAAAACGTAATTATTTCGGGCGATTTTAATATTTGTCATAAACCAATAGATATTAATTATCCCGAAAAGCATACCGACATGTCGGGCTTTTTACCTGAAGAACGCGAATGGTTAACAAAATTTCTTGAATTGGGTTTAATAGATACATTTAGAGTATTTAACAATCAACCAAACGAATATAGCTGGTGGAGTTATAGGCAAAACTCAAGAGCAAAAAATTTAGGTTGGAGAATTGATTATAATTTTGCAAGTGAAAAACTTCGCGGAAAACTAAAATCAGCAGCAATTTTTCAACAAGCTATTCACTCCGACCATTGCCCTGTTATGGTAGAAATTTAACAATTAAAAAACAACTAGTAAAGGTTGGTTTGTATAATAAATTTTGGAAGATACAGTAAAAAAGTAATTCTTTCCAATTTACAAAATTAGATATTTATATTGAAATTCAAACATATAAATAATTTTTTTTTCAAATTACCCTTGTTTGATAATGAAAAGTGTTATATTTTTGCCAACCTAAATTTTAAAATTGCAAATATTTACACATGTTAAATAACACGAAAGCAAATAAATAAATAATAATAACCGTTAAATTAAAACAAATGAAAAGAAAAGGAATTTTAGCATTTTTAGTGGCGACAATGTTGCCGTTTTTTACAATGGCAAGCGAGGCCGATTTAAAAATACCAGAAGAAATTAAAGGACAAAACATCCTTTATTATGGTTTTGTGGTAACAATTTTAGGATTACTTTTTGGATTTTATCAATTCATGAAAGTAAAAAAACTTCCTGCTCACAAATCGATGTTAGAAATTGCAGAAGTTATTTATCAAACTTGTAGAGCTTATTTGAAACAACAAGGTAAATTTCTTGCAATTCTTTTCTTATTTATTGGAGCAGCAGTGGCTGGTTATTTTGGATTTTTATCTCCTATTGGCGAAACGGCTGGAGCAAGAGCAGGTTCAGTTGCATTAATTATTGGCTGGACAGTAATTGGTATTTTAGGCTCTTATGCAGTTGCTGCATTTGGAATTAGAATGAACACTTTAGCAAACGCTCGTATGGCTTTTGCTTCGTTAAAAAAAGACCCATTAAAACTATTACACATTCCTTTAGATGCCGGAATGAGTATTGGGGTAGTTTTAATTTGCGTTGAATTAATGTTAATGCTTGTTATTTTATTGTTTATGCCAGGCGAATTAGCTGGTGCTTGTTTTATTGGATTTGCTATTGGCGAATCTTTAGGTGCTTCTGCACTTCGTATTGCCGGCGGTATTTTTACTAAAATTGCCGATATTGGTTCTGACTTAATGAAAGTTGTTTTTAAAATTGGTGAAGATGATCCACGTAACCCTGGCGTTATTGCTGATTGTACTGGCGACAATGCTGGTGACTCAGTAGGACCAACTGCTGATGGTTTTGAAACTTACGGTGTAACTGGTGTTGCATTAATATCTTTTATTTTACTTGCTGTAGGTGGTGCCGCTTTAGGTATGACCGATGTAATTACTTCTGATTTAAAAGTAAAATTATTAGTTTGGATATTTGTTATGCGTATCCTTATGATTATTACTTCTATTGTTGCTTTCTATATTAATGGTATTTTTAGCGATGCTAAATATAAAGGGAAAGAAGATTTAGATTTTGAAGCTCCTCTTACAAATTTAGTTTGGATTACTTCTTTACTTTCAATTATTGTAACTTTTGCAGCATCATACGTATTAATTCCCGATTTAAATGGGAATACCGATATGTGGTGGATATTATCAACAATAATAAGTTGTGGCACAATTGGTGGTGCTTTAATTCCAGAATTTACTAAAATATTTACATCTCCTAAATCAAGCCATGTTCAAGAAGTTGTATCGGCTGGACGCGAAGGTGGTGCTTCTTTAGTAATTCTTTCTGGCTTGGTTGCTGGTAATTTCTCAGCAATTTGGACTGGTTTAGTATTCTTTGTATTAATGTTTACTGCTTATTTTGCTAGTACATTCGGATTAGACACGTTGATGATTTATCCATCAATTTTTGCTTTTGGTTTAGTTGCTTTTGGTTTATTAGGAATGGGGCCCGTTACAATAGCTGTTGATAGTTATGGTCCGGTTACAGATAATGCTCAATCAGTATATGAACTTTCTTTAATTGAAGATGATAAAGAAAAAGCATCTGCTGAAATTGAAAAAGAATTTGGGTTTAAACCTGATTGGGAAAAATCGAAGTATTATTTAGAAGCAAACGATGGTGCAGGAAATACATTTAAAGCAACCGCAAAACCAGTGCTTATTGGTACTGCTGTTGTTGGTGCTACTACTATGATTTTTTCACTTATTCTTATGATAGAAAAAACATTAGGGGTTAAACCTGAAGAAATTCTTAATTTATTAAACCCATACACTATTCTTGGTTTTATTCTTGGTGGTGCGGTTATTTATTGGTTTACTGGTGCTTCTATGCAAGCTGTTACAACAGGAGCATATAGAGCTGTTGAATATATTAAGAAAAACATTAACCTTGATCCAAATGCTCCTAAAAAAGCAGATACTGCAAAATCAGTTGAAGTTGTAAAAATTTGTACTCAATATGCACAAAAAGGTATGTTCAATATATTTATTGGCGTATTCTTTTTTGCTTTAGCTTTTGCTTGTTTATCATCACCTTCAGGAATTGGTGGAGTTAAAGCAGTTTCTTTATTTATAAGTTATTTAATTTCTATTGCTGTATTTGGCTTGTACCAAGCTATTTTTATGGCAAATGCTGGCGGTGCATGGGATAATGCTAAAAAAGTTGTTGAAGTCGATTTAAAAGAAAAAGGAACCCCATTGCACGATGCTACAGTTGTTGGCGACACAGTTGGTGATCCATTTAAAGACACTTCTTCGGTTGCTTTAAATCCTGTAATTAAATTTACTACATTATTTGGTTTACTTGCTATGGAAATTGCAATATCTGAAAACTTTAGAGAATATGCTCCTATTGCTGGCGTTATATTCTTAATTATTGCATTAGTATTTGTTTGGAGATCGTTCTACAAAATGAGAATTGAGAAATAATATTTCTAAAACTATATTAAAAAAAGCCACTTCAATTTTGAAGTGGCTTTTTTATTTTAAATCTTTATTTATTTTTTAGTACGAATAATATTTGTTTACAATGGAATGTTTCCATGTTTACGTGGAGGCATATTTAATCGTTTATTTTTACACGATTCTAACGCTTCAATAATTTTATAACGAGTTTGACGTGGATAAATAATTTCGTCGATATATCCTTTTTCTGCTGCCTTATATGGATTTGCAAAATTATCATTATAGTCTTCAATCGCTTTTGCACGTTCTTCGGCTGTAGCTCCTCTTAATAAAATATTAATTGCACCTTCGGCTCCCATTACTGCGATTTCGGCTGTTGGATATGCAAGATTAATATCGGCACCAATATGTTTACTCGACATAACATCGTATGCCCCACCATAAGCTTTTCTAGTAATTAAAGTAACTTTAGGTACACTTGCAGCGCTAAATGCGTAAAGTAATTTAGCTCCATGTTTAATAATTCCACCAAATTCTTGTGTTGTTCCAGGTAAAAACCCAGGAACGTCAACAAATGTTACAATAGGAATATTAAAAGCATCGCAAAAACGAACAAAACGTGCTGCTTTTACCGACGATTCAATATCTAATACTCCAGCTAAATAAGCAGGTTGATTTGCAACATAACCAACCGACCTACCACCTAAACGTGCTAAGCCAACTACAATATTTTTAGCATAATGTGGCTGCACTTCAAGAAAATTATTATCATCGGAAATTGTTGTAATAAGTTCCTTAATGTCATAAGGTTTATTTGAATCAACCGGAACTAAAGTATCTAGCTTTGAATCTTCGCGATGAATATCATCTGAACAGTGTTTTATTGGTGGATCATCCATATTGTTTGATGGCAAAAATCCAATAAGTTCGCGAATCATCATTAAAGTATGCGAATCATCGTTTCCAATAAAATGTGCTACACCCGATTTTGAGTTATGAGTCATAGCTCCACCCAAATCTTCTTTTGTAACATCTTCGTGAGTAACTGCTTTTATAACATCTGGACCAGTTACAAACATGTAGCTAGTTTCTTTTACCATAAAAATAAAATCAGTTAATGCAGGCGAATAAACAGCTCCTCCTGCACATGGTCCTAATATAGCAGAAATTTGAGGAATAACTCCAGAGGCTGCAACATTTAAATGAAACAAATCGGCATACCCTGCTAAACTTTCAACACCTTCTTGAATACGAGCACCTCCAGAATCATTTAACCCAATTATTGGACATCCCATTTTCATTGCAAGTTCCATAACTTTTTTAATTTTATCGGCATTGGTTCTACTTAATGAACCACCAAATACTGTAAAATCTTGTGCAAAAACATAAACCTGCCGTCCATCAATTTTACCATAACCAGTAACAACTCCATCGCCTAAAAATTTTTCTAAGTCGGCTCCTAAATCTTTTGCTCGGTGAGTTACATATTTATCAAATTCAACAAATGTTCCTTTGTCGAGTAAAACGTCAATTCTTTCACGAGCAGTAAGTTTTCCAGATTTATGATGTTTATCAATTCTTTCTATACCTCCACCAAGTTCAGCTTGCTTGTTTAACTCCTCGAGTTTCTTAAATTTTCCTTCTAATGTTTTCATTATTAAATATTTTATAAATTACACATATTCAACATATTATTTACTATGCTTTTTTCGATTAATTTCGCAGCTATGCCGCTTTTTTTAATATTTGTTTCATTTATTACAAAGATTTAGCTCCTATGGAGCTTTGGATAATTTTCCTTCATTCATAAATATTTTTATAAAATTATATCTTTTCAACAAATTACAAGTTTAATTATTTTATTCTCATTGAGTATAAAAATACTTCTTTTAGTTTATAACTTTTTGTTCCGAAACATTGGAATTAGCAAACCATAAATGATTTACAACTTGCAACGGAGTTGCAAAATCTTTGTAATAAAAGATAAAAAATAAAAATGAGCAACGTAGTTGCGCTATCTTAATCATACCACTCAAATAAATATTGTTCTTCGTATTCCATCTCTAATTTTTTAAGTATAGATATATATTCATCTTTGAAAGTTCTTTTTTTATGATGTTCTGCTTGATTTAAAATATATTTAA
>JAVHRJ010000583.1:0-1664 GCA_036171595.1 Bacteroidales bacterium | reverse complement strand
TGCTGAAACAAGTTCAGCATGACTTTAGGATATTTCACGATTGACATGACACTAGGCGACATTGATTTATAATGTTTAATTTTTTAAACAATAATAAAATAAATAGTATTGTTTTTTTAAAATTATTTCATCAATTTCACATAAAATAAAGGGCGATCGTCACCCGTATACTGCCCGCTTTCATCCACCTTTTTGGTCAATAAATCAACACGTGTAACCATCTTTACCAAGGTGAATTTCTTCTTATCAAAAATCCACTTTTCACTCATCCGTACTCTGGATATATCTTTATTAGTAACCTTTTGCGAGCTTTTTGTTTTAGCACCGGCTTTTTTATTTAAAAATTTTTGTACCTGGGCAATTGTTAATGGGGAATCTGTAATAAGATCATACGCTTGTATCTTTCCACTAAGCACAGCATCCACAATAGTGTTAAATATTTTTTCCTGATCCACATTTTTATTTAAAGATTTCCAGTATGCATCATCATAATCTTCAGGTTTTATCAATGATGATGAAGATTGAATTTGCTCCGCCCATATTTCTCCAATTGTTGTATCTCCAACCATATTATAAGGTTTTTTAGAAAATGTGTAACCTAATAAAAATTCTGTTGAAGCACCTGAATAAGTTCTGACATTGCTCAAGCCAATATCATAAGCATAACCTAAATTTAAATTTTTATATCGTATCCCTGCACTTATTGCAAGAGCCTTACTACTATGGTACGTAATTCCAAACCATCCGGTTTTTTTCCAATCTACTACAGCATTTATATCAAATTGAATCGGAGCATTTTTCACATACCGAAACATAATTATTGGATATGCAACTATGTTTTTTTCTTTTTTAATATCAAAAATATATTTTATTGAACCTTCATAATGTCGCGATAAATTATAATAACTGTCCTCTCCACTAAGTGAACCTCTACGATACTTTACTTTATTTCCAAGAACCTGTGGAACAGCAAAACCTACTTCAAGTTTTTTCCTTGTGTAGGCCAATCCAAAATCCGCGCTAAAAATTGTTTTATTTTGTTGCTCTTTAAATAAAAACGGATCCTCTATGTTATCCACTATTACTTTCCCAAAATCAATTTTATTATCAAGCATTCCCATCGCAATGCCAAAAAATAAATTATTATCCGCATCAACTTTTATTTTATAAGAATAGGAGGCGAAAGCTCCAACACGAGTAAGAATGCCTGTTGAAAAAGAATATAGTTTTAATCCTAATCCAACATTTTTATCTTCAATAGGACCATCAACTGTTAAGTAACTTGTTTGGGGAGCATCTGGAACGCTGACCCATTGAGCCCGATGAGTTAAAAAGAAATTAATATTCCCCCTATTGCCCGTAAACGCTGGATTAAATACAAAAGGATTAGCATAATACTGACTACTAAGCGATAATTGTTGAGCAAACATACCTCCCCCTGCCTCGCTCCAAAGGAGAGTGGAGAAAAAAAGAATAATTGAAATGATGAACGCATTCTTCATTTGAAGAATTCTTACTTTCATTCTTCTGATGTCTTCTGAATTATTCGTTTAAATGTTTAAATGTTTATATGTTTATATCTATTTAAAATTAAAATATCCAATACTAGTGTCAAGTTTGTTTTGTCGCATTGTTGGTCATTCCGAACTTGTTTCGGAATCTTA
>JAVHRJ010000582.1:0-1674 GCA_036171595.1 Bacteroidales bacterium | reverse complement strand
AAAAAAACATAAGGTTGTCATTCCGAGTGTGATAGGAATATTGCGAATTAGATGTTTCGCTAATCACTCAACATGACAAGAATAAAAGATTGGTTCGTGAGGACACGAACCAAGGCGAAAAGTGGGCGATTTGGGTAATAACCCAAGAATTAAATAAAAAACAAAGTAATTCCACCAACGGCTATTACAGCTCCAACCACTTCTCTAAAAGAAATTTTTTCTTTAAAAAACCAAATAGAAAAAGGGATAATTAACACTGGCGTTATTGATGTTATAGTTTGCACAATTCCAGGGTTTGCATATTGTATTGCAAGCAAAGAAAATGAAATGCCTAAAAATGGTCCGAAGAAAGCACCAACAGAAAGAATACCCATTGCTTTATAATTTTTTAATGATAAAAAAACTGCATTCCATCTTTTAAGCCAGGTAATTAATAAAATAAATCCTAACACGCCTGCAAATAAACGAATTTGCGTCGCAAAAAATGGGTTTGAAGTACTTTGCAATCCTATTTTACTAATTACCAAACCTGTTGCTTGTCCAATTGCACCCAATACAGCGAAAGCAATTCCCTTAACATTATGCCGTAATTTTAATTTACTTTTTTCACCATTTACATTTTGTGGTTTTGTTAAAATTACAACTGCTATACCTGCTGTTGTAATAGCCATTCCAACAAAATCTAGGAATTCTAATGTTTCGTTTAAAGCAAACCAACTTATTAATGCTGCTAATGCTGGGGCTAGCGACATTAAAAGCAAAGCTATGCGTGGACCAATAATAGTAAACGCTTTAAACAAAAACAAATCACCCAGAAAAACTCCAATAAAACCTGAAAGTGCAAGCCATAACCAACCTTTTAATTCAATGTTGTGTGGAAAAAAATAATTGAAACGAATAAAAGTGAAACAACATAAAAACATTATTCCAATAATTAATCGCCAAAGATTTACCGATAATGAGCCTATTCGTTTGCCAGCACCGGTAAATGCTAATGCAGTAATTGTCCAGAAAAAGGCTGTAAGTAAAGCGGCAAACTCGCCAAGGTGAGATGAAATCATTTGCAAAATTAAGTATTTTTAGGTGCCTTATACCTTCTCCAAAATTTATAATTTGTAAATGAAGAATACCTAACAATAGCATCTACAAACTTAAATCGCATAAACTTATAAAGAAGAGAATAAGTTGCCCATGCAAAAAAGAAAAAAAATGCAATCTGAAGTACATAGTATAAAAGCTCTTCGTACCAAGTAATAAAAAGTAAATTTCTTGCTAAATAATTAAAAATGGCAGATAAAATCATCCATGGCAAATTTAGTAACACTATCCACACAAGTATAATAAAACCATGCGGAGTTTCAATAGCTCTTTGTGGGCAGTTATTCATACAACGCATGCAACTTTCGCAATTATAAGTCCAGTATGGTCTATCATCTTTCATTTTTAATGCTTGAACGGGGCATTGTTTTACGCACAAACCGCATGAAGTACATTTTGAAGTTGCAATAAAAGTTTTAGAAAGCATAAAACGACCCATAAAAAAATAGCCAAAACTAATTGGAATAATAGCAATATCTATAGGAAGACTGTACAATGCCACATAAGATTTATTTTGTTGTAACATTTTGCACGAAAACTTATCAATTTTCATTTTTATTCTTTCGTACATCGAGG
>JAVHRJ010000581.1:0-1680 GCA_036171595.1 Bacteroidales bacterium | reverse complement strand
TTTATGCTCTCAAAGAATTATACCCAATGCTAAGTAAGGGGGGTATTTGTCTGTTTGGTGTTTACTGGGATCCGAATATAAAAATTGGTATGACAACGGATAAAAGATATAAATCGCCGGGAGTAAAAAAAGCTTGTGATGAATATTTTTCAGGTAAAAAAGAAAAAGTCAGTATTCTAATAGCAGGGAATTACACATCAGGTTATTTTGTAAAGGAATAAGGAGAGGAAGGTTTTTGTTCTCAATATTTAGTATTCGCATCGTTTTATAAAGCGTTGCTTTTGTATCTTCCTAATACGTTAGTATATAAATTGTTCCTTTCCCCTATTAGGCATTAACTTACAATCCATATTCTACTTCTTAAACACTATTATCTAAAATAAATTGAGAACAGAATAAAAGGTATGAATTCATTTTATTTCTTAATAATTACAAGAAACTGAAAACAGAATCCAGCTATTTCGTCCTTACAGGACTTTTATTTATCTAATAGCCCCGCCATTTATGGCCGGGTAGGATTTATTAGTATAAAATCATGGACTTTAGTCCAAAGCTTTAATCAAATTTGGGCTAAAGCCCGATTATTCTTTGGGTATTAGTTGCCCCCACCTTGAAAGGTGGGGCTATTTACAACGTAAAAACAAAGTTTACAACTTAGGTTAACACCTATGTGTCCCTAACGGGACAATATATCTATAGCCTTTTATTCTTCTCGAGAAGAAAAAGTCCCATCGGGACGAAATCAATTTAGCATATTTTGAACAGATGTATTTTTAAGCCGGGTTTTAGTAATGCTTAAAATTTAATGGTACTATTATTGTTAGTGATCATACTTTAGTTTTTTGAATTTCTTGATTTTTTCAATTTAACCCCATTAACATTTAATATAGGAGTATGAATTTGAACGGCAACAATTCAATAAAAATTGCTTCTGAAAATTTAATACTATTCGATTTACAAAAAATTTTGAAGTACTTGATTATACTTTTCATTATCGTAACAGCATTTGGTTTCCTAGTAATATTCGTCAGTCAATTAGAGAGTGATAATTACTATTTAAATGCAGCAATCACAAACTATGTGCGATTATTTGATCTGAATAAAGAAGCAAATATCCCGACCTGGTACTCCTCTTTAATTTTATTTATTTCATCGTGTCTATTATTTTTTATTAGTTACTATAAAGGCAATAAAGATTCTAATCAGAAGTATTGGAAAGTTCTTGCAATTATATTTTTATATTTATCAGTAGATGAAAGTTCTTCAATACACGAAACGCTAAACAATCCCGTTCGCTCATTACTGCATCTTTCTGGAATATTTTATTGGTCGTGGATAGTTCCTGCTGCATTTGTATTAGTAATATTATTTTTTTATTTCTTTAGATTTTTATTATCAGCAACAATTTTCGTTATTGGAGCCATGGGATTAGAAATGATTGGCGGTTTGCTATATTCAAATCAGATGGATAATAGTTTGGCGTCTAAAACCGAAAACTTTTTTGAGGAAGTTATGGAAATGGTAGGTGTTTTAATATTCATTTATAGTTTATTAAAATATATTAAAAAAGATAGTGTGTCGATTTTAGTCAGACGAACAAGCGAATGAGTTTTGAAAACTAATTTACTCATCATCCTTCTGCTTCGCTCAGGATGAAAATTAAGTTTGATATTAGGTAAA
>JAVHRJ010000580.1:0-1682 GCA_036171595.1 Bacteroidales bacterium | reverse complement strand
AACACGTTACAAAGAGTATTGAGATTGTAAACGAAGTAACAGGTATCAATAAAAATAATTTGAATGCTGTAAATATTTTTCCGAATCCATCAAACGGGAAAGTTTATATCAATTCTTCAAGCCCTGTAGCAATAAAGGTTTTCAATATTCTTGGCGAACAAATAATTTCAACTGATAATTCAAAAATAAATTTTATTTCACTATCTGAAAAAGGAATTTATTTGTTTGAAATAAGTGATGGAAAAAATAAAGAATATAGAAAAGTAGTTGTACAATAAAAAAAATGCCACAAAAACACGAAAACACGAAGTTACACTAAATTGCTTTGTGTTTTCCTGCCTGTGGCAGGTTTGTGCTTTAGTGGCTTCGTGGCAAAAAAAAACGTCAAATCACTTTGAATAATGACCCATACAACTAATAATTTGGATTTCAGTATCGGAAACCTTATAGATAATCCGATGTTCGTTGTTAATTTTCCGAGACCAATAACCGGAGTATTGATGTTTCAGAGCTTCGGGGTTTCCCTTGCCTTCGTAGGGAGAACGCAGCATTTCTTTAATAAGTTCATTGATTTTTTTAAGAATCCTGAGATTTGTTTCTGCCCAATCAGAATATTCATTGTATGCTTTTGGTTCAAACCGTACAGACCTCATTTTTTTTCTAATTTCTTTGCATATTCAAGAAATTGTTCCCCTGTAAAATGGATTAGTTCTCCTCCGTTTTCAACATATTCTATAGCTTTGTCAATACGGGCATTACATTCTTCTTGTGTTTCTTTTTTTAAAACTCTTAATGGTTTTGATGAAACTTTTATTTCAATCTCTTCATTTTTTTTAAATAGCGATTTTATGCTATTTAAAATATTCAAATCAAGCTCCGAAACTTTTAATCTTAATATCGTTTCCATAAGTAATTTTTTTATACAAAAATACAAAATAATTAATGTTAATTAAAATATTAAATATATGAACAAAAAAATAATTTTTATATCGTTTTTGATGAGTTTTATGTGTTTTATAAATACACAAGCTCAACAAAATATTATAATTCCTGACAGTACAATATTTGTAACTGATACTCTTGTAATCCCTGTAAATACGAGCAATATAAACACAAGTGAAAATATTATCTCGTATCAATTTAATCTGAATTATGATGTATCAAAATTTCAGTATCAGAATTATTCACTCGTAAATACACTTGCTCAAAATGGTATAGTATCTATCAATACAAACACATCAGGAATTATCAATTTCAGCTACATGAATTCAACACCGTTGAACGGTTCAGGTGCAATAATAAAACTCAAATTTGTTCCGTTACAAGCAGGAATATCAGATTTATCAATTACTGATTTTCTCTACAATACAGACACAATCACAAATGTAAATAATGGAACAATTACAGTTTTAAGTGCTTGCAATGGGTTACAAATTTCAATTACAAATCAAAATGCAAGTTGCAATCAACACAATGGTTCAGCAACAGCAACTGTTACAGGGGGTACATCTCCATTCGCTTACGCATGGACAAGTGGCGACATACTACCAACAGCCGACAGTTTGGCGGCAGGTATGTATATGGTTACTGTAACAGATTCATCAGGTTGCAGCGTATCTGCACTTGCTGCCGTGAGTAATATAAATGGTCCTGTGATTTCTGCAAATACAGTTACAAATTTG
>JAVHRJ010000579.1:0-1684 GCA_036171595.1 Bacteroidales bacterium | reverse complement strand
TGTTTACTATGAATATACAATAGAAAAAGTTATTTGGTTTAGTATTTGTGATTGAGAAACAAAAGAAAATATAATTAAAGATTTAGAAATCTTAAGAAACTCTTTTAGATATGACATAAAATCAAGTACAACAGATTGATGAAAATGATTTTTTAAAGCACTAAAAACGATTTATCCTAATATTATTACTCAAAGATGTTTAGTTCATATTCAAAGGCAAGTTTTATCATATATATACCCAAGCCAAATTAGTTTTGGATTTTGTAAAAATAGTATAGTCAGAAATTTTAGATTGACAAATTATTTTTAAAAAATGTATCAAAAAAATATACTTTATTAATGCAAAATTCAATTTTTTAATTTTTTTAGTCTTTTTTTCTTAATAATAGCTAAAATCAAATATCAATATTCTAAAATAGTGTATCTAAAATGAAAATTAATTTTAAATAAAATCTTTGTGAGAAAAATATATTGTATAATATATTTTAAGCCAAAAATAGACTTGCAATTATCTATAAATCATTATATTAATATTAATTAAAAATAATTAAAAAATATATGAAAATTAAAAATATTAATCTTGCTAAAGAAGAAGAAATTATTTTAAAAGTTATGCATAAATCGACAAAAATAAAAAAGAAAGCCGATAGAATAAAAACAATACTTCTTTTAAATAAGGGATTTTCATATAGTGAAGTAGCAGAAATATTATTACTTGATGATAAAACAGTCAAAACCATTGAAAAATGATTTTTAGAAGATTGAAAAGAAAAATTTTTAGATGATAATTATGTTTGTTATAGCTGAAAATTAACAAAAGAACAAGAATTAGAAATAAATAATTTCGTAGAAGAAAATATGATAATGGATTCAATGCTTGTTGTAGAATTTATAAAAACAAAATATGGTATAAAATATACAAGACAATGAGTTTTATCATTACTTCATAGATTATGATTTACATACAAAAAAACAAAGAAGGTACCATCAAAAGCGGAAAAAAAAGAACAAGAAAGATTTATAAAAGAATATGAAGAATTAGTTAAAAACCTTACAGAAAAACATAAAATCTATTTCACAGATTGAGTACATCCAATGCACAATGTAGAAAATCAATATTGATGGATAAAAAAAGGAGCTGAAAAAGAAATAAAATCTAATAATGGAAGAAGTAGGGTTAATATAAACTGAGCATACAATCTAGAAAATCAAGAAGTTGTCACAGTAGAATCAGAAACCATAAATGCTCAAAGTACAATTCTATTGTACCAAAAAATTGAGGTTTTAAATCCAGATATAGAAAAAATTTATATTATCAGAGATAATGCAAGATATTATAGCAGTGTTTTAGTTAAGGATTATTTAGTCAATTCAAGGATAATAGAAATATGTTTGCCAACATATTCTCCTAATCTTAATTTAATAGAACGATTATGGCTATTTTTTAAGAAAAGAATTACATATAATAAATATTATGAAACATTTTCTGATTTTAAGAAAGCTGTCATGAATTTTTTTGACAAGGATATTTTAGAATACAAAAATGAACTCAAAACTTTTATTACTAAAAATAGTATGAAAGCTATTTGATACTAATTTAGGAAAACCAATTTAATTTGGGTATATATTCAAGTTTTTAAGTATTATTCATTTGGCATAAAATTAGTAAAATATTTCACCTTGT
>JAVHRJ010000578.1:0-8751 GCA_036171595.1 Bacteroidales bacterium | reverse complement strand
AAGAGTATTGTTGCAAATAAAAAAGAGCATCCTCGTTACAAACGAGGACGAGAGTATGGTTGCGTTTTAATTTGTTCAAATCTGTGTTAATCAGCGTCTAATATGACTTTTTTTAATTCGTGCAATTCGTGTCAACTATTTTAAACAAAAAATGCCCAGCAAAGCCAGGCATTAATTTTTTTTAGATTCTTCGCATTCGCTCAGAATGACAGAAAAATGGTTTTATTTTACAAGTTTTGTGCTAAAAGAATTACCTTTTGCACTGTTAGCAACAATGCTATAAATTCCGTTAGAAAGTTCAGAAACGTTTAATTTAACTTCTGTTGAATTATTAAAATCGTATTGTTGAACTAATCTTCCCTGAAAATCATAAATGCTAACATTAGAAATAGCTTCTTTTGTTGCTATTGTTACCATGTTTGTTGCAGGGTTTGGATATACGTTCATAACATTGATATCAGAAATTTCTTTAATTCCTGTTGATAATGGTGTTACGCTAGCAAAAGTTTCGCCAACGCGAATTTCATCGATGTCTGCATTAGGTGTTCCTCCTACAATTGCAGAAGCGTAACCATTTCTAATACAAACAGAAGCAAAGGTAGCAAATGTTCCTGTACCTATATTATTTGTAACAGCTCCAGCAGGTTCTACATCACCAAGTGTTGTCGGATTAATCCATAATGATGCTGTTGTAGGAACAGTGCTTTTATCATATTTTACAACAATTAAATATGTGGTTCCAAAGTTTAAGTCAATACCACAATCGGTAAATGAAGTACCAGTAGTTCCACCAGAAGTGTTTAAAATGCCAAGTCTATAATTTGCTTTATTAGCATTAACAGCTTTAATGCCAAGTCTTCCACCTAATCCGGTTACAGAGTTCCCAGTAGCATTTCCAAAACACATAAAATAATCATATCCAGTAATAGATAAATCGGTAGAATCAACAACGCTAATAAGTGCTGAATAATATCCAACATTCCCGGTAATTGTTACAGGTGCGTTTACGTCACGTGTAAGTGAAGAAGTTCCGAGAACATGAATTTTATCACCTGTAGATGTAGCAAGACCAGTATATGATAAACTTCCGGCAGTAATATCAATAGTGCCAACAGTTCCACTATGTGTTGTCCAACCGTTACTGCTACAATCAGGTGTTGCGCCAACAACTGCACAGTTTCCACCTATATTACCAGTTCCAGTAAAACCGTCATAAAACTGACCAACAGCAAGTTGGCTAATTCCTAAAAATGCTATTAAAGCAAAATAATTGTAAAATTTTTTCATATAAATATTTTTTAAAATTAGTTTTATGCAAAGATAATAAAAATTAATAATTATAAAACAATAATTATTTTAACTAAATGTGCGTTATACCAATACTTTATATAATTAGTCCAATGTAAAGTTTAATTTCAAAAACTCAACTGTCCTTAACGTCTTTGCGGACTTGATCCGCAATCTCCCTATAAGTTATTAGCTGATTTATCTAAAATCATTTAGTTTTTAGAATTATTATTAAAGTGTTTTCTAAAATGAGATGGCGGCTCAAGGCCGCCATGACGAAATATTGAACTGAATTATAATAAGTAATGGTATTATATAGTTAATTTTAGGGATCTTTTAAAAATTAACGATCCGTCATTCTGAACTTGTTTCAGAATCTGAATACCAAATAATTATAGATGCTGAAATAAATTCAGCATGACGATTTGAGTATTTTTAGAAGTTCCCTTTATATAGATTTTTACAATAATTAATTATCCTTTAATATAACTTCATCGTATTCAATCTCGAACATCAATTTATGTTTCGATTCTTCTTGGGCTAATTGTAAAAACAATTCTTGCAATTCTTTATTTTGTGTTTTCGCCGCTAAATTTGTATAAAGTTTAAAGGCCGATTTTTCGCGTTTCATTGCCAAAATAAGTGCATCCTGATAACTCATATTTTCTGATGGTTTTACATGGTCAACGTAATCGGATAAATGTAAATCTTGGATAAGTTCTTTACCTATAGTAAATATTTTTTCTTCTTTAATTTTTGTGAGCTTAGCTTTATGTCCAATTTCTTCAACTGCAAACTTTTCGAAAGTTTGTTTCATGTCATCGTTATTAGAACGTGATGCAAGTTTTCTATAAAAATCAACAGCTTGTTGTTCGTTTAAAATTGCGAAATCTAAAATGTCGTCAACTGAATTAAATTCTTTCATATTTTTTATTTTTTATTGTGAATGACTCGGCAAAATATTTTTCGAATTTCATAACTAAATTATCGCAACCAAAATCAAATAATCGCACATTATTATCGGTTGTTGTGTTTTCGAAAATTAATATTTCGGTGCTTTTTGTTTTTGCAATTTCTTTGAGCATTTCGGCATTTACTTCATCGCCATTTTGAACATTTTTTATGTCTAATTTTTTAGCAAGTGAAACGAGTTGGGTTAAATTACAATCGGAAACTAATTCGGAATTTGTTCTTTCGAATTGTTGAATAACTTTTTGAGTATTTGTAAAACTTCCACCAGTTTCGAATGGGAATGATGCAGGAAGAATAAGTGATGCAAGTTTTGCAGTTTCTGTTATAAAATAATCTTGAACAACAACAAAATCAGTGTTTTTGAACCAATTATTTACTTTGCTGTTATTTGTTGAGCAACCTATTGGGTCTTCACCAAAAACGAAGAAATTTTTTACTTTGTTAGCGTCTAATTTTTCTTTTAAATTAGTTGTTAGAGAATCAACTTCAAAATTTATTATTCCTTCGGAATTGTTTTTTTCTTTAAGTGATATAATTCCCATCGAAGTTTTTCCGAGTTTACCTGTTAACATTGCAAAATTGCGAATTTCAATCGATGTATTTGCAGATATTTCTTTTTCAGAGAATACTAAAATTGCATTTGCAGTAATGTTATAACTATTAGCAAAGTTTTTAATTGCATCGGTTGTTACACCCGATTTTTTAACAAGTTCGTCGAAATTTTCTGCAAGTATAAGTTTTTTATAATCTTCGAACCCTTTGCATTTCGACGAAATAAATAAATTGTTTTGTTTGTTTTGCGAAACCAAATAATAATTTGCAGCTTTTATAAAGTTATAATATGATTTAATGTGCAATGTGTTATTTGTTTTGTACTCAACTGATGATAGTGTTTTATTTGTAATTAATTCGACATTAATATTTTTAATAAATTTGTGATTTTCAATCATAAAACCAACTACTGTATTGTCTGAATTAATTTCTGAGCCAAATAAAACAATTTTTTCGGCACCTTTTATTTGTTCAAAAGGTGTGTTTGCAAAAGAGTTTTGCTTGTAACCATTGCCTCTATCTAAATAATGGAAGGAGCCAATATTTTTAGTTTTAATTCCATCGGTTGCAATTTTTTTAATTAAGAAAATTTCTTCGTTTGATAATCTTGCTCCTGCAAAAACAGCTGCTTCATCAGGATTAACAGAATTTATTTTATCAGCAATTATTGAATATGCTTCTTCGAACGAAATTTCTTTAAATTCTCCATTTTGTTTTAACAATGGTTTGGTAATTCTTGCTTTGTCGTTAATTTTGTTGTATCCAAATTTTGGGAAACGGCAAATATTCCCGTCTTTATTAATTAAACCGTTGCTTCCGGTTACTCGCCAAATAAAATTGCCTTTTTGGTGATATTCTATTTCACAGCCAACAGAACAATAATTACAGATTGATTTAATCGGATTTGTAAGAATTGGTCCTGGTTTAAATTTAGTGTTTTCTGTAATTGCGGCAGTAGGGCATGTTGAGATACACATCCCGCACGATTCGCAATTAGTTTCGATTAAATTTTTACCTAAACTTGGAGCAACAAAAGTATCGAAACCTCTGTTTACTAACCCCAATGCATTAGCCCCAACTACTTCGCGACAAATTCTAACACAACGTGCACATAAAATGCATTTGTTGTTATCAATTTCAATAAATGGATGATTAAAATTTATTGCATATTGTTTAAAATCGCCCTTGTATTTTTCTTGTGTTGAACTATATTCGGTTGAATATTTTTTTAAATCGCAGGTATAATATTCTACACACCCACATTCAAGGCAACGATTAGCTTCTTGTTTGGCAAATTCTTCGTTTTCGTATCCTAATTCAACTTCGTTAAAATTAATTCGAATTTTAGAGTCGAGAGTAGGCATTTCGTGTCTTAATTGTTTTGTGAAATGTCCTTTGTAATCTTCTTTAACTTGTTTTTTAAAGTTATCTCTTCGGCTTATAAATTCATAATTTTCGGGAGCTAATGCTTGTCCGGTTAAATATTGATTACAACTATTTGACGCTTTTCGTGCTTGTGCAATTGCCTCAATTACTGTTGCTGGACCGGTAACACCATCGCCAGCGGCAAAAATAGAATTAATTCCTGTTTGTAATGTTATAGGATTAGCATCTAAATTTCCCCATTTATTAATTTTTAATTGCTCGTTGTTATAATTTTGATTTATATCTGTAATAAAATCTGCAATCGTTTTCTGTCCAATAGCAGCAAGAATAAAATCAACAGGAATATCAAATTCTGAATTTTCAATAACCATTGGTCTGCGACGACCTGATGCGTCGGGTTCGCCTAATGCCATTTTTAAACAAGTTAGTGATTTTACTTTTCCTTGTTCGTCTTTGTTTACTATTTTTGGAGCTGTTAAAAATAAATATTCAACACCTTCGAGTTTCGATTCATGAATTTCTATAGGGTTTGCAGGCATTTCTTTTTCGGTACGGCGATAAATAACATAAACTTTGTTGGCATGGCAACGAATAGAAGTACGACAACAGTCCATTGCTGTGTTGCCACCACCTATTACAGCAATTGTTTTGCCTTTAAAATCATATCTTTGACCAGTAACTTCCATATTTCGTAAAAACTCAATTCCGCTAAAAACATTTTCGGCATCATCGCCCTCACATCCAATTGGAGTTCCACCTTGCGAACCTATTGTTAAAATAGTTGCATCATATTTTTCTTTAATTTCTTTATAACTTAAGTTTTCTCCAAGTGATTTGTTATAATAAATGTTAGCACCTAACTCAGTTATTGCCGAAACTTCTTTATCTATAATGTTATTTGGAAGTCGATATTCAGGAATACCGTATCGTAACCACCCTCCAGGTTGTGGGTTTGCTTCAAAAATATCGCAATGATGACCTTGAAGTTGTAAAAACCATGTAGCCGATAACCCACCAGGACCAGCACCTATAATTGCTACATTTTTCCCTGATGATTTTTTTATTTTTGGAATAAATCTTTTAGGTGATTCTAAATCAATATCAGAAGTAAAACGTTTTAAATAATCAATACCAACGGGAGCGCCTTCATCTAATAAATTACGACGACAAGCAACTTCGCAAGGACGAACACAAATACGTCCGCAAATTGCGGGGAGGGGATTAACTTTTTTAATTAATTCAACAGCTTCGTGATATAGGCCTTTTTCAATAAGCGAAATATATCCTTGAACATCAACACCTGCAGGGCAAGTTTGTTTGCATGGTGCAACGCAATCGGCATAATGGTTACTAACAAGTAAGTTAAGTGCAGCTTGACGAGCTTTAAAAACTTTTTCACTGTTAGTTGTTATTTTCATGCCTTCGGTAATTTTTGTTGAACATGATGGTTGCAAACCTCTCATTCCTTCAACCTCAACTACACAAACATAGCACGACGAATAAGGCTCTATTCTTGGGTCGTTGCATAATGTTGGAATATCAATTCCATTACGTTTTGATAATTCAAGAATCGATTCGCCAGAATTTCCTGTTATATTGTTACCGTTTAATATTATATTTAATGAGCTCATGATTTTATTTGTTACGATAATTTTATTGCTTCGAATTTACATTTGTTAAAACAAACTCCACATTTAATGCAAGTTGCCTGATTTATAAAATGCTTTTGTTTGCGTTCGCCTGTTATTGCATTAACTGGGCAGTTTTTTGCACATACTGTACAGCCTGTACAGTTATCTTCAACAACAGTGTATGTTATAAGTTTTTTACAATTATAAGCGGGACATTTTTTTTCCTTAATATGAGCTTCGTATTCGTTGCGGAAATATTTAATTGTTGTTAAAACCGGATTTGGTGCAGTTTGTCCTAATCCGCATAATGAGCCGTCTTTAATTTGATATGCGAGTTCTTGTAATAGTTCAATATCGCCTTCGCGACCTTCGCCTTCTGTAATTCGTGTTAATATTTCTAACATTCTTTTTGTTCCAACTCTACAAAAAGTACATTTTCCGCAAGATTCTTTTTGTGTGAAATCGAGAAAAAAGCGTGCCATATCTACCATACACGTCGTTTCGTCCATAACAACCATCCCTCCTGAACCCATTATGGCTCCTGTAGCATTAACCGAATCATAGTCAACAAGTGTATTTGACATATAATCAGGGATACAACCACCAGATGGACCACCAAGTTGAACTGCTTTAAATTTTTTATCGTCTTGAATGCCACCACCAAGTTTAAAAATAATATCGTTTATAGAAATTCCCATTGGCACTTCAACTAATCCACCATGTTTTATTTTCCCTGTTAGGGCAAAAACTTTAGTTCCCTTTGATTTTTCGGTACCATATTTATTAAATGATTCGGCTCCGTTTAGTATTATTGATGCTATGCTTGCAAGAGTTTCAACGTTATTTATATTGGTAGGTTTTTTCCAAAGTCCAGATACTGCTGGAAAAGGTGGACGACGACGTGGCATTCCTCTTTCACCTTCAATTGAAGCCATTAAAGCAGTTTCTTCGCCACAAACAAATGCTCCAGCTCCTTCTTTAACATGAATGTCAAAATTAAAATCTTGTCTATTAAAAATGTTTTTTCCGAGATAACCTTTTTCTCGAGCTTGTGACAGAGCTATGTTTAAACGAACAATAGCAAGTGGATATTCGGCACGACAATAAATTACGCCTTCTGTTGCTCCAATTGCATAAGCGGCAATAATCATTCCTTCTAAAACTGCATGGGGGTCGCCTTCTAAAACAGAACGGTCCATAAACGCTCCAGGGTCGCCTTCATCGGCATTACAAATAATAAATTTTTCGTCAGATTTATTGTTAAATGCAAACTTCCATTTCATTCCAGTAGGGAAACCACCGCCTCCACGACCTCTTAAACCAGAATCTAAAATTGTTTGAATTACAGTTTCTTGCGAAATGTTATCGTTTAATATTTTCTTAATTGCTTCGTATCCATTTTGTTTTTCGTAATCATTAATACTTTCGGGGTCAATCACACCGCAATTACGTAGTACTTTTTTTACTTGTCCTTTAAAATAAGGAGCATCTGAAGTTTCAAAAAGATCTGATTTAACAATAAATTCTTTTACAGGTTCAGAAAGTTTAATGTGTTTCTCGAAAATTTCTATAACTTTTTTTTCGTTAATTTCGCCATATAAAAACGAACCGCTTGAATCTATTATTTCTACTAATGGCTCACGGAAACACATTCCTGTGCAACCGGTTTTTACAAGTTCAAAATCGAGATTTTCTAATTTTTTTAATTCAAATATTTTATCGTAAACTTTTGATGCACCAGCTGCAATTCCGCAACTTGCCATTCCTACCAAAACTTTTATTTTTTCCATTTATCGGATTATTTTTTGTTGCCACAGATTTCTCTGATTATCGCAATATGATTTTTTTATCTGTGCTTTTTGCGTAATCTGTGGCAATTTTTTTTTAATTTTTTTCTTTTAATTGAATTTCTTTAACAATATTCACAGATGATTTTCCCGTGAGTTTGCCAAATGCTTCGTTATCAATCATCATTACTGGAGCTAATGAACAGCAACCAAGGCAAGCTACCGATTCTAAAGTAAATAAATTGTCGGGAGTAGTTTCGCCATCGTTTATTTTTAGGGCTTCAACAATTGAATCGGTAATAATATTTGCATTTTGCACATGACAAGCTGTTCCATGACAAACTTTTATAATATGTTTACCAACTGGATTTAATCTAAATTGTGCATAAAAAGTTGCAACTCCATACATATCGCTTAGTTGCAAGCCAGTGTTTTTTGAAATATATTCGAAGGCTTCTTTTGGAATAAAACCAAAAATATTTTGAGTTGCCTGTAGAATTGGGATTAAATTTCCCTTTTTGTTCCTTAATTTATTAATAATCGTATCAAGTAAAGTTAAATCGGTTTGTTGAGATTTTATTAAATTGTTGCTTTCGTTAGTGATTCTTTGAATTCTCATGTTTTTTTTAATTTTGCGTTAAAATTACAAATTTTATTAATTTTTATCCAAATTTATTTTATTGTTTTTTTAATAAATAATTGCACGTTGTTATATTTTTATACCTAAAACCGTTATATCGTCTATTTGTTCTCTATTCCCTTTCCATTTTTTAAAAGTTGCTTCAAGAATTGCTTTTTGTTCTAACATCGTTTTTTGACAATTAATTAATAATAATTCTTTAAACTGCTTATACATAAACTTTTTGCCATGTGAGCCACCAAATTGGTCAGCAAAACCATCAGTAAATAAATATATTAAATCACCTTTTTGTAAAATAAATTCGTGATTAGTAAAGTCTTTCATAATTGGGTAAATAGCAATTGGCATTTTGTCACCCTTTAGTTCATCAAGTTCAAAGTTTTTAAAGTTTGAAAGGTCATTGTTTTCTATAGATTGATTTTCAACTTTATAACTTTCTTCTTCTAACTTTTTACTTTCTAACTTTATAAACTTTCTAACTATGTATAGAGGATTA
>JAVHRJ010000577.1:0-1698 GCA_036171595.1 Bacteroidales bacterium | reverse complement strand
CTACAGCCTGTGTATCAATATCAACTCCAAAAATATTATTAAGCAAAATATGTTTTTTTGAATTAGCAGTTAAATAACCATTACTATCAAGTGGATTTGATTTACTTTGTTTTTTTGTTGAATAAGTTTGTTTGGTATAATATTCCTGATGATAATTTATTAAGTAATCATAGGCTGCAATTAAAAAACTACCGCTTCCACAAGCAGGGTCAAGTATTTTGAGTTTTGAAATTTGGTCAGGTGTTTTATTCTCAATTAGCTTACCTACGGTATTTTCTACAATATATTTCACTACATATTCAGGTGTATAAAATACACCATTTGCTTCTCGTACTTCGGGCTTTGGCTCAACTTTTACATGATGACCAGCAGTCAATCTTATAACACTACCTAAAAATTGTTCATAAGCGAATCCAAGAATTTCTACAGGGATATAATCAAACTTATAAATTGATTTTTCAGGATATAAATTTTCAACAATAAACTTTAATACTTTATTGTCAATTATTAGTTTTTTTGCAATTTTATCTTTTTTGAAGTCAAAAAGCCCAGAATTATATTTCTCATCTGCTCTTAAAAATAATCTAAAAATATTTTCCGCAAAATTACCTTGCGTAATTGCAATCTTTAAATTCCCATCATGCTCTATATTTCTTGCTTCACAAATTCTCAGAAATAAAATACGATTTAATGTTTGTTGAACACATAAGTTTATTTCATCTTCTGTTAAATCAAAATTTCTTATTGCAATATTTGTTGCAAGTTCTTTTCTCCAAATTTCAAGAGTATTTAAGAAATCCTTATCAACTGTATCTGTTGCTTTTTCAATAGTATTTGATGCGTAAACTTCCAAACTTCCATCCAATACAGCCTGCCTTGAAAAATTATTCCATAAAAAATCAAATTTTGAAAGATAATCCTTGTATGTTAAATAATCTATACGACTAATATTAGAAGTATCTGACAATCTTGGTTTTTTCTGACAATTGTAAACAGCAAATTCTTCAAAGTCTGTAAGTATTGAAATTTGTAATTTTTTATTCCAACCATACAAACGAATTTGAAAAGCAGGGTCATTTTCAGATTTTATATTAATACTTGGTTTCTTTGCTTCAACAAAAAATTTACAATTACCTTTTTCGTTTCTAAATGAATAATCAGGTGCTTTAGTCTTATTCCCAATTTTTAGTTTATACTCATGTATAACTTCTTTATAAGCATTTGTTTTCCCTTGTCTATTATCCATGTCCCATCCTAAAGCTTGAAAAAATGGGTCTAAAAACTCTCTTCTAGTTTCAGTTTCATTATAAGAAGTTTTCTTGTAATCATCTATATTCTCTTTAAACCTTTCTACTAAAAGTTTAATTTTTTCATATGCTTGTTCTTTTTCCATTTTCAATTAATTTAATTCTCAAAAATACATAATTTTAATCTAAAATTTGAGTGTAAGCAAAAAAAGCATGTGTTTGGTAGCTGAAGCGTTTGTTTGTGGGATGTAGCGAACAAACTCTTGCTTTTGTGTGAAGGGATTAATCTTCTTCTTTTGCAGTAATAATTTCGTTATCATTTTTGATTCCGAGGGTGTTTTGAGGCTTGTTTCTAACGGGTTGCGAGTTGGTTACGTGCTGCTTAACCATTTATCACTGCGCATGGGCGTAGCCCTAGCATTATATTTAAAGCAGCATGAAACCAACTTGC
>JAVHRJ010000576.1:0-31448 GCA_036171595.1 Bacteroidales bacterium | reverse complement strand
TTTTAATATTATTTGCGACCCGTCTTCAAAAATAAATTTATTTAAAAGCATACCTGAAGGAATGTTCCCTTTTGGTATTACAACAAAATCTCTTTTTTGATAATGTGGTATAATAAAATTATTTTTATAAATAATATTACCCGAAAAATCGTAAAGAATATATTCAAACGATAATGTTGCATTAGCTTCCATGTGTAAATTAAAATTATCTTCTTCAATAGGAACTGGACTTATTGAAGCATTTAGAAATTCAGATTGGTTTCTTGAGAAACTAACCTTTTCTTTAAATTCTCTATATATTGGCAAGTATGAACCATCGTCAATTACTAAACCTAATGAATATAAGCCAGGTTCGAGTGTGAAATTGGGGTTAAGATATTCGCCATCTGGTCCAAATAAATCTGATGCTAATAATGTAACTGGTGCCATTTTTTTGTCTAATCTTCCAACAGATAATCCAGTTATATATTCGGGCCAAAATCCACCCAAAAGTCCTGATTGTATAGCATCGCTTTCTAAACAGTGAATAATAGAATCAATAGAAATATTGCCAGTAATATTTATTACATCTTTAATTTCTATCATTATGTCAGAAAGATGAGGATGTGGTAAATCGCCAGTTGTTCCATTACAACTTAATTCTGGCATTAATGTACCATCGAATTTATGATGTGTGCTCACATTGGCATAACCATTCATTAAGTCGATAAAATACTGTGTTTGATAAGAGCAAATGCTACCAGTTTGAAGAATTGGAGTTTCAATATAATCGCCTTTCCAGTTACCTAAATATTTTTGAACGCCATAAATTAACCCTGTTGTAATAGCACCACCTACTGCGTTATAATAAACATGTTGAGGATAATCGTTAGGGATTGTAATTACTGCAGGTGAATATCCTGGCCCCCAATCAAGGATATTGTAATATGCAGAGTAATAAGTAGTTTGAATTTGCATGAAATCATTATAATTCATGTATTGGTAATATGGAACACCAGTACATGTTTGTGGGTACCAAGTTTGAAAAGCAGTACCTAAATCAAATTTAGAAGCACTATTGTTGGGGTCTTTAAGCTGATTAATTTGCCAAGCATAAGTCTTACCATTACACTTTTTTTTACATACATTAGGCCATGGGTCACAACCAGGGCAAGTTGTAATTAATCCGCCTAGTCCGTTTGGTCCATCTGTAATTACTTTTTCACCACTGCTTTTATACCCTTTAACTGTAAACACATAAGAGCTATTAGTATCAAGATATTCTTCAGGTACTTTCATGTAGTCTGTTTCTGTTAAAGTAAATTTATCAATAACTTTATCATTAAAAACACTATCGTTTTCCCATGTTCTTATAGCTATATCAACAGTCCAATAGGCAATATTTAAATCAAGATTTCTATATAATGCAAGAAATCCTTGTCCATACTGTGGAAATAGCTTAACTGCTTTATTTTGAGCAAATGTAACAAAATTTAAACTAAATAGCAACGCTATTAAAATATGTTTTTTCATAAATTGTAAAAATTTGATTAATAAATAACTAAATAGAAAAATCGAGTATTTGCAATTATTTAAAACTTTAATAATTACTTCTAAATATACTCGGAGAAAATTATTTTAAGGGGGGCGATTTGTTATTTTGAAAGTAAAGTTTGTGTTTTGCACGTTGTTTGACACACACACACACACACACACACACACCTTACACTAACATTATGCAATAAAAAGCGGTAATTTAATATATTTTTATTTATAAAAAACATGTTGGGTTAATTTTTTTAATAAATATTTGATAGCTAACAAATATTTATTAAACGCTGAAAGTTAAAAGTTAAATTTATTAATTTGTTAAATTTTATTATGTTGTATAACACATCGAAATTCATGATTTTTTCATTTTTTGAATAAATAAAATGTTTCATTTATTATGATAATAAAAAATACATTTACGTTACATAGGGCTATTCTAAATGTTTAAAAAATAATTATCTTTGAAAATCTTTTAAAATTAAATATGGTTGCATACAAAAGAATATTATTAAAATTATCGGGCGAATCGCTTATGGGCGATAGTAATTATGGAATAGACACAAATCGTTTAAACGAATATGCACAGCAAATTATTGAAACATCTGCTATTGGTGTCGAGATTTCTATTGTAATTGGTGGTGGTAATATTTTTCGCGGATTGCAGGGTGTTAATAAAGGTTTCGACCGTGTAAAAGGCGACCAAATGGGAATGTTAGCTACAACAATTAATAGTTTGGCTTTGCAATCTGCTATTGAAAGTTTAGGAAAAAAAGCAAAAGTGTTAACATCAATTAGAATGGAGCCAGTAGGTGAATTTTATAGCAAAGCAAAAGCAATTGAATTGATGCAACAAGGTGTAATTGTAATTATTGCAGGTGGTACTGGTAATCCGTTTTTTACTACCGATTCGGCATCGGCCCTTAGGGCTGTAGAAATTGAAGCCGATGTTTTACTTAAAGGTACTCGTGTTGACGGTGTTTACACTGCCGATCCCGAAAAAAATCCTGATGCAACACGTTTCGATGAGGTAACTTTTGATAGAGCATACAAAGATAATTTGCATATTATGGACTTAACAGCTTTTACCTTATGCAAAGAAAACAATATGCCCATTTTAGTTTTTGATATGAATAAACAAGGAAATTTAAAACGAATAATTTCTGGCGAAAAAATTGGCACAATTGTTAGAAATTAAATAATTTTACAGAAAATTTAGAAATAAAAATTATGAGTGAAGAAGTACAATTTTGCTACGATTCAGCTTTAGAACAAAATGAAAAAGTTGTAAAACATTTAGAACATGAACTTTTAAAAATTAGAGCAGGCAAGGCTTCTCCAATTATGCTCGAAAGTATTTTTGTTGATTATTATGGAGTTAGAACAGCACTTAGCCAGGTTGCTAATATTGCTACTCCCGACCCACGAAGTTTAGTCGTACAGCCTTGGGATAAAAATATGATTGTTCCTATAGATAAAGCTATTCAAGCTGCAAATTTAGGTTTTAATCCCCAAAATAATGGTGATTTATTAAGAATTGCAGTTCCACCATTAACTGAAGAACGAAGAAAACAACTTGTTAAGCAAGTACGTAACGAAGGCGAAATTGCAAAAGTTGGTATTAGAAATGTTCGCCGCGATGCTAACGAAGAATTAAAAGTTCTTAAAAAAGATGGGATGTCGGAAGATGATATTAAAGAGGGTGAAGAAAAAATTCAGAAATTAACCGATGCTTATATTAAAAAAGTTGATGAAATACTTGATGCAAAAGAAAAGGATATAATGAGCATTTAAAAATTTGTACTTTATAGTTATTATTTTAACTTTCTCTTTTTATAATCATAGCATTAGTAACTCCACCGCCACCACAAATACTTGTAACACAATAATTTTTGTCGAGTCTTTTCATAGCGTAATACCCGGTAACTAAAATTCTTGCACCACTTATTCCAGTTGGGTGACCAAGAGCAATTGCACCACCGTTAACGTTAAGTTTATTCATGTCAAATTTTAATACTTTTTGATTTGATAAAACTTGAATAGCAAAAGCTTCGTTTATTTCAATTAAATCGATATCGTTTAATGTCATTCCTGCTTTTTTTAACGCTTCGGGTATCGCAAATGCTGGACCTTCGCCCATTGTTGATGGCTCTACCGCTAATTGAGCATACGATACAATCGAAAAAAGTGGTTTTACTCCTAATTCGTTAGCTTTTTTGCGTGATGTTACAATTAATGCAGTTGCACCGTCGCTTAACCCACACGAATTGCCTGCTGTTACGGTTCCACCTTTACGAAATGCAGGAGGAATTTTAGCCATTTTTTCTAAATTAATATCGTGCCTAATAGTTTCATCTTTATCAAAAATAATTTCTGGTGTGCGTTTTGTTGAAGGAATAACAATAGGCACAATTTCTTCGTTATACCAACCGTTTTTTTGTGCTGCCGATGCTTTTAAATGGCTTTTAATAGCAAAATCATCTTGTTCCTCACGTGGTATTTTGTATTTATCGTAAAGATTTTCGGCTGTTTCGCCCATACCCTGACCAATAAGTGGGTCAATGCTATCGCTCCAACCATCTTCAATTATTTTGTTTCCCATTTTAAATCCATCCCATCTGGCACCTTTTAATAAATATGGTATTGAGCTCATGTTTTCGAAACCGCCAGCTAGCACAATTTCTGCTTCGCCTAAACGAATTGATTGTGAAGCCAAGGCTACCGATCGCATGCCCGATGGACAAGCCATGTTTAACGTAACAACGGGCACCGAAGATGGTACTCCACCTCTTATCGCAGCTGTACGTGCTGGATTAGGCCCATTCCCAGCCTGACGGCAACTTCCAAGAATTACATCATCAATTTGATTTGGTGAAATTTTTGCCCTTTCAATAGCAGCTTTAATTGCAACCCCACCAATATCGTACGATTCTATGTCTTTTAGCGAACCACCAAATTTTCCCATTGCCGTTCTACATGCAGAAATTATTACAATGTCATTTAAATCCATTTTATTTATTTTTATACTTTATAAACTTTCTAACTTTATAAACTTTCAAACTTTTAACTTTAAGTACTTTCAACTTTAAGTACTTTTAACTTCTTATATGTATTGCCCTCCATCAACTTTAATAATTTCGCCTGTAATATGACGTGCAAGTTCACTACATAAAAATGCTGCAGTGTTGGCAATGTCTTCAGGTTGTCCAATTCTATTTAAAATAATATCTGCCATTGCTTGTTTTCGAACAATTTCGTCGGCATTTTTCATCATTTCAGTTTCAATTAATCCAGGTGCAATTGCGTTAACGTTAACGTTATACTTGCCTAATTCTTTTGCAACAGTTTTTGTTAAACCAATAATTCCAGCTTTTGCAGCCGAGTAATTTGCTTGTCCAAATTTACCACGCAAACCATTTATCGAAGTAATATTTAATATTTTGCCTGAATTTTGTTCTTTAAAAATTGGCGATACGGCTCTAATATAGTTAAAATATCCTTTAAGGTTTATGTTAATTACGCTATCCCATTGTTCTTCGGTCATTTTCCAAACAACGCCATCTTTGTTAATTCCCGCATTATTTACTAAAATATCAATTTTACCAAATTCGTTAATAGAATCTTGAATAGCTTTTTGAGCATTGTTATAATTTGATACGTCGGCTTTAATAAATAAAACTTTTTTATTAATATTTTTTATTTTGTTAATTATTTCTTGGGCTTCAATTTCATCTTTCCAATCAATAATTACAATGTTGGATCCTAAATTTGCAAATGTTAATGAAATTGCTGCACCAATTCCAGAGCTTCCACCCGTAACAATTGCTGTTTTATTAGTTAAGTTCATTATGTTGTTTTTAAATTAATTTTAATTCTTTTAAGCTTCTATTTAAAAAAACTGTAATCATGTTTTTTCTATATGTTTTTGAAAAGCAGTCGTTATCAACAATTCTGGAATTTGTTATTGCAAGATTAATTAATTCAGAATAATTTTCGTTTATTTTACCTTCAACAACAATTGGTTTTGTAGATATTGCACCAAGTGCAATTTTTATTTCCCCATTTTTAAATATTGTTGTACATGTTGTTAGCGAACTAAATTCAATTGATTTACGTTGGCGAAGTTTTTTGAAAACAGAATTTTTTATTAAATTTAGTGGAATTTGAATAGATTTTATTAAGATTGTTTTGTCGAGTTTTAGTGGAGTAATTCCATCGCCAGAATAAATTTCTTCAATGGGTATTATCTCTATTTTGTTATTTGTTATAACTTCAACTTTTGCATTTAAGCTTATTAAAGCAATAGCCGTATCTGAAACAAATTTCGAGAAACAATTTTTTTTACCACCGTTTGCAATACAAATATTTCCACCACTCTTAAGGCATTGCCCTGCAGCTTCTTTCCACCAATTGCTTTGATTGTAAAAATGACAGCGATTTTCGCAAAGCAAATTACCTCCTATTGTAGCTGTTTTTCTTATTATTGGTGATGCTACTGAATTTGCTGCTTCAATTAATACGGGTAAATTTTCAGCAATAAATTCATTGTTTTTTAAATCGTCCAAACAAGTTAATGAACCTATTGTTAAATATTTTTCAGAATGTTTAATGCCTTTTAATTCATCAATATTTGAAATGTCGATTAAACAATTAGATCTGTCATTATCTTGATATTTATTGGGGAAAACGTCAGTTCCACCTGCAATAAATCTAAAACTTTCGAAGTTTTTTATTGCTTCAGAAATTGCATGTTCAATTGTTAATGCTTTTACATATTGTTTTTCGCTCATCATTATTGAATAATTTTGTTATTTAATAATTCATTTTCACTGATCTTTGTTAAAATATCTTCTGCGGTAATTGGGAGTTTTGTTATTCTTACTCCAACTGCATTATATACTGCATTTGCAATAGCAGGAATTACTGGATGAATTGCTCCTTCGCCAGATTCCTTTGCTCCGAATGGACCTTCTGGGTCAATTGTTTCTATAATGTTTGCATTAATATCTGGAGTATCAATAGATGTAGGTATTTTATATTCTAGAAAATTATTATTTAGCAGTAATCCTTTGTAATATTTCATTTGTTCACTAACGGCTTGTCCCATGCCCATGTGCCACGAGCCTTCGAGTTGACCTTCAACTGCAAGTGGATTAATAGCTTTACCACAATCGTGTGCACCCCAAATATTTATAACATCAACTTTACCTGTTTCAATATCAACTTTTACTTCAGTAACGCAAGCTCCAAAAGAATAAGATGGACTTAATCCAGCGCCAGCACCTTTAAAATCGCCACCAAGTTTTGGTGAAATATATTTTCCGCTAACGCTTACAGCTCCTCTTTTTGCAGTTAATATTTCAACTGCTTCGAGCCATGATAAATCTACTTCTTTGTTATTAGTGTATATTCTATTGTTTTCGAAATTTAGTTCTTGCTGGTTAACTTGTTTTTGTTTTGATATTGATTCAATAATTTCTTTTTTAAGATTTTCGGCTGCATCTTTAGCAGCATTACCAGCCATAAAAGTTACTCTACTTGAATAGCTACCAAAATCAACAGGGGTAATTAAAGTATCGGCTGCAAGAACAAAAATATTTTCCATATTTATTCCTAAAACTTCCGAAACAATAATTGCAAGCATTGTATCACTACCTTGTCCAATATCACTTGCGCCCGATGTTATTAACACTCTGCCATCAAAGTCGAGTTTTAGATGCACAACAGATTGGGGTAATTCGTTCCAGATTATTGGTAAGGCACTGCCACTAATAAAAAAGCCACAAGCAACACCTAGCCCGTGACCTTTTTCTAATTTGCCAAAACGATTTTTCCAGTCAGATAATTCCATTACTTTTTGTAAAGATTCGCGACTTCCATTTGATGTAATTCTATATTGTCCCACAGTTAAAGTATTTGAATCAAGAAAATTTTTCATTCTTAATTCGCATGGGTCTATTTTAATTTTATACGATAAGTCATCAATCATCGATTCAACAGCAAAACGCGAATTTACAGCTCCATGTCCACGCATTGCACCACATTGAGGTTTGTTTGTGTAAACGCGATAAGTTTTAAATCCAAAATTACTTAGTTTGTACGGTGCTTGCAACAATACGCCATTGTAGTATGTTGTAACTACTCCAAAGCTTCCATAAGCTCCACCATCAATGGCAACATCGGCATCTAAAACTTTAATTATACCATCGTTTGAGAAGCCCATTTCAACAGTCATTTTTGTAGGATGTCGTCCGTGATTTGTCAAAAATACTTCCTCGCGTGTTAAGCGTACTTTTACTGGTTTCCCAGTTTTACGAGCTAAATGTGCTACTATAATTTCGTGAGCAAATGGGTCGCTTTTGCCACCAAAACCACCGCCAATATATGGTTTTATAACTCTAACCTTGCTTAATGGAACTTCCATTACTTTGGCCAACGCTCTATGTAAATAATGTGGGACTTGTGTTGCAGTATGAATTGTTAATCCGTTTTCGTCCCAAAATGCTGTAGAGCTATGAGGTTCTGTAAATCCATGATTTATTCCCTCAAATTCAAACGACATTTTAGAGGTAATGTCAGCTTCCTTTAGTCCTTGTTGCTGATCGCCAAATCTCAATTCGGCTTTTTTGTGTATATTGTTATTAAATTTTCCGTATTCATGAATTTTTTCGTTTTCGCCTGCGTCGTTTAGTGATTCATCAATTGTTAAAAATTCTTTTATTGGCTTATATTTTACTTTAATAAGTTTACATGCTTTTGTTGCTATTTCTTCGGTGTCGGCTGCAACTGCTGCAACAATTTCACCAGCATATCTTACTTTATTAATGGCTATTGCCGTTTCATCTTGCGAAATAGGCAAAACTCCAAATGTTATTGGCAGTTCTTTCCCAGTGGCAATATATTTCACGCCATTTAATTTAGAAGCTTCAGTTGTGTCTATTTCTAAAATTTTTGCATGAGAATAAATGCTTCTTAAAAATTTACAGTGCAAAGTGTTTTTTATATAAATATCATCGGCATATTCTGCTTCACCTTTAACTTTTTTTTCTGCTTCTATATAAGGGCGAGGTACGCCAACTGATTTAAGTTTTTTGTTTAAAATAGAACTAGTTTTTTCTTCTTCATTTGAGCTGTTTATAGTATATTCTGCTATTGCATCAATAATTTTTTTATAACCTGTACATCTACATAAGTTTCCTGAGATACCTTCTTTAATTTGTATGCGTAATTTCTCTGCGCTTTCGTTTTTGTTTAATGTTGGAACAAGGCTAATAGCAGTCATTACCATTCCTGGAGTACAAAATCCACATTGTATGGCACCTTTTTCTACAAATGATTTTTGCAACTTATGTAATTTTCCATTTTCTGATAGTGCTTCAATGGTAGTAATTTCTTTGTTATCGCAACTAATTGCTGATGTAATACAACTTAAAATAGGTTTGTTATTTACTAATACAGTGCATGCACCGCAACTCCCTTGCTCACAACCAATTTTTGTTCCGGTTAATCCAATTTTTTCGCGAATAACAGTTGATAAAAGTTCGTGCTCATCAACTAAAATTTTATATTGCCTATTGTTAACATTTAAACTAATTTGCTTCATTTAGTTGTAAAATTTTATTTATTTTTTTCTTTAATTATTTTAGCAACAATGCTAATTGCAATTTCGTCTGCAGTAATTGCATTTATATCAATGCCAATAGGCATGTCAACTTTATTTAATTCTTCTAAAGTTGCAATGTTTTCAGATACAAACATTTCTTTTGTTCTTGCAACTTTTGTTTTGCTACCTATCATTCCTAAATAGTAATGTGGTTGTTTCATGCAAAAAGCTAATATTTCGCGGTCAATAGAATGGTCGTACGTTGCAATTATTATCATTGATAAATTATCGTATTTTAGGGTAGGTAGTATTTGTGTAAATGGTGCAACTATTTTTTTATAACCTTCAAAAACCCAATCATTAAAAATTTCTTCTCTGTTATCAATAACATTAATCTCAATGTTTAGATCGAGTGAGTGCTTAACAATAGCTTTGCCAACATGACCGGCACCAAATAGGAATATTTTTTTAATTTGCATTATTGGTTCTATAAAAATTTCGAGCGATCCTCCGCAACACATTTCGTGTTGTGATTTCAGTTCGTGTTTAAATAATTTAGGTTGCTTTGTTTTAATAATTTCAATTGCATCTGTAATTGTAATTTTTTCGAGATGCCCACCTCCAATTGTATTGTAAATGCTTCCATCGTCAAAAACAATCATTTTTGCACCTGCCTTTAATGGTGTTGAGCCTATTGTTGAAACAATAGTACACAATGCTGCTTTTTTGTTTGTGTTTAAAATCTCAAGTATTTTGTTACAAATGTTGTTCATCAAATTTTATTTAATATAAAAGGAGTATTCGCTAGGAGTATTAATGTTTATAAGAATTTCGTTTTTAGGTATTCCTAATTTATATGTTTTAAAATTATGTAAAATTTCTTTAAAGTTAATGTTGTTCTGTTTAATGTTATTTATTTTTTCAAATATTAATTTAGGCAATAAAACAGGATGCCCTCCTTTGTTATTAAAACATGGAATTATTGAAGTATCTGAAATTTTTTCGGAATAAATATATGTTAATATATCTTTTGTAATAAAAGGATTATCTGCATCTTGTATAAAGCAAAAATCGCAATTTCTAATTTGTTGTAAACCTAGTTTAACTGAATAAAATCTTTCGTATTCTAATTTATCGTTTATAACAATTGAAACGTTTTTTGACTTTTTAATTTTTTCAACTAATTCTTTGTTAGTAACAATAACAATATTTTTACATCCAAACGATTGATAGGTTGAAATTATTTTTTCAATAAAAGTTGTTTTTTTGCTAAAGCGTAAAAGTGGTTTTGGTGTTTTCATGCGTTGCGATAAGCCCGCAGCAAGTATTAATGCACTTACATTTTTATTTTCTTTATTTTTCATGCAAAAAATTAACAATAAACATTAGTTATTGGCTTATGCACAAAGATAATAAAATTTAGGAAATAGAAAATGAGTTTTTGCTATAATTCAAATAGTCCTTTTTCAATTTTTAAAATAATTTGCTTTTTCTTTTTATTAAAATCAATTAAAACAAACTCATTAAAAGGAATTAGAATTTCTTTATTTTGATATTTAACGTAAATGAGAAAATTTTCTGGAATATCCATAAAATCAGTAATTTTTCCGATTTTTTTATCGTCTTCATTAATTACTGTAAAACCTATTAAATCTGAATTAGAAAAATCAAATTTTTTACTAGATAATTTTAAACCTTCAACAAAAATTTTACAATCAACAAATTTTAACGCTTTGTTTTTATTATCAATATCCGATAATTTTATAATTATTGCTTCTTGGTTTGAAATTGAGTATTCTTCAATAAAAAACGGAACCAATAATCCATCTATTTTGATGAAAATTGATTCCGCTAATTTATAATTATCAGAAACTTCAAATGTCGTTTTAATTAAGAGCTCGCCTTTTACACCATGTGTTTTTAGAACAATGCCGAACTCACGACATTTATTTCTGAACATAAATGTTATGCTTCTGGTTGAGCTTCTGTTGAATTGTTCTCTGGAGAAACTTCATTATTTGTAGCTTCTGCAACAGTTTCTTCAGTAGCTTTAGCAGCGTCTTGAGCTTCTTTTTCTTTAGCAGTAGCATCAGCTAATTTTTTTGCAATTGCTTGTGCTCTTGCATCTTTAATTTTAACCTCAGCCTCTAAGCGTGCTTTAAGATCAGAAACAGATTCTTTAGCTAATTTGTTTTTCTTTTCTTGAATTTTTTTAAGTTTTAGCTCTTTCCATTCGTTAAAACGAGTTTCTGCAACTGTTTCGTCGAAAGCACCTTTTTTAACACCTTCTAATAGATGTTTTTTCATGTAAACGCCTTCGTACGATAAAATTGCGTGGCACGTGTTTGTTGGAACTGCGCCTTTTTGTAACCATTGCAATGCTTTTTCGAAATTAATTTCGATAGTTGCAGGGTTTGTAATAGGATTATAGGTGCCAATTTGCTCGATGTACTTGCCATCTCGTGGCGCCCGCTCATCCGCAATCACTATGTGATATAGCGGACTTTTCTTTTTCCCATGTCTTGCTAATCTAATTTTTGCTGGCATAAATTATTTTTTTTAAATGAACTGCAAAGATACAATTTATTTTTTAAAACAAAATCGGAGTTTTATAAAAATATTTTTTTAACAATTGCAATATAATGTCATTGAATATCAACGTGTAATATATTTGAGATTAAAAATAATTCGTTTTTTTATTTATTTTTTTTGAAAACAATTAAAATTCTTTATCTTTGCAACCCTCAACAAAAGGGTACCATAGCTCAGTTGGTAGAGCAACGGACTGAAAATCCGTGTGTCCCCGGTTCAATTCCAGGTGGTACCACAAAAAAACTCCGAAATATTTCGGAGTTTTTTTATTTATATTCTGTTAATTTTATATATAGTCGCTTAGTGTTTGTTTTTGCATATAATCCTTAAACATTACTGATAAATCGTATGTTAAAGAATCCATAAAACATTTATTAAATGGACAAATTTGTTTATCAAGATAACATTTTGTGAGTTCAATTTCGCCTTCAATGGTTTCGTAAATTTCTAATAATGTTATTTCTTTTGGATCCTTTTTTAAAATAAATCCTCCTGTTGGACCTCTTTGAGATAATAAATAACCTTGTTTAACCATACGTTGCATCACCTTTGCAACATGATGTCTTGATGTTTGTGTTGCATCTGCAATATCCAACACATTTACGTTTTTGTCGGAACGGGCAATTATTATCATCCCATGCAGTGCAATTGATGCGGCTTCTGATATTGATACTACTTTTGACATTGAATATATAAGGTATTTAATTACGCAAATATAATATGTTTTTTAAAACACTAAAAATTATTAGAATTTATTAACATATATAAATTTGTTATTAATTGCTTTAATAATTCTAATAGTCAAATTAATGTTTTTAAATAATAATAATACTCAAAAAAGGCAACCTTTTTTTATTTAATATGTCTTAATTATAATATCTTAAAAACTAAAAAATCATGAAAAAAATTTTATCAATTATTGTATTTCTAATATTTTCTGGAAATTTATTGTTCTCGCAAATTCAAGTTGTTATGCCGTCATATAATGTAACTTGTGCTGGTGCATGTAACGGGGGAATTCATGTTGAAGCTTATGGCGGAACTCCACCTTATACTTTTAATTGGGATAATGGTTTGCCTCCAATTCAAGACCAAAATGGTTTGTGTCCAGGAACTTATACTTGCTTTGTTACAGATGCAAATAATGTAATGGGGTATAACCAAGCTACTATTACTGAACCCTTGCCATTAACTTTTACTATTTCTTCAACTGATGATAATGGAACGGGTAATGGAACAGCTACAGCAAATGTAACAGGTGGAACTCCACCTTATGTTTATACGTGGAGTAATTTTGGAACAACGCAAACAATAACAAATTTAAGTGTAGGTAATTATACTGTTACAGTTACCGATGCTAATGGCTGTACAAATACTGGTTCAGTTCAAGTGTTGCTTAATACAAGTATTGCTTCTAACAATACTAACTTTAATTGTTTATTATTTCCTAGTCCTGCAAAAAATGAATTTAATCTAAAAATTACAACAAATAAAAGCGAAAATGTAACTATTTCTGTTTGCAATAATATTAGCGATGTTATCTTATCAAAAAATATATTTTTGGAAGTTGGAGAAAATATACATACATTTGATATTGAAAATTTTGCTCAAGGTATTTATTTCGTAACATTGCAACAAAAAGATAAAGTTTCACAAATGAAATTTATTAAAAAATAATATTCGTTGTCATGTTGAGTGATTAGCGAAACATCTAATATTTGGAAATACAAGTAGATTCTTCACTAATCGCTCAGAATGACAGAAAGAGATGGGTTCAGAATGGCATTATGTGTTTAATGAATTTTTAGAGAAGTTTTTAACAACAACAACAAAACTTAACAATATGAAAACAATTTTATCAATTATCGTTTTTCTCGTTTTTTCGGGAAATGTTTTGTTTGCTCAAACTGCAAGTTTAACAGTAACAAATGCTACTTGCAATGGTGCTTGTAACGGAGCTATTAGTTCTATTACAACAGGCGGTACTCCGCCTTATACTTATTTTTGGAGTAATATTGCAACAACTCCAAATATAACAAATTTATGTGCAGGTACTTATACTATTACAGTTACAGATGCATTGGGAGCAAGTGGTACCTTTTCGGCCACAGTTGCACAACCAGCAGTTTTAACTGCAATCATTTCTGCTTCAACTAATGTTAGTTGTAATGGTGGAATTAATGGTACAGCCACTGTAACTGCATCTGGAGGAACTCCTGCTTATTTATATAATTGGTCAAATGGTCAAGCTCAACCAACATGTTTTGGTATTGTTGCCGGTACTTATACAGTTACAGTTACTGACACACAAGGATGTACTGCAACAACTTCTGTAACAATTACACAACCTGCAACAATTTCAATAATTTTTTCGCACGTTGATGCTACTTGTGGAAATTCAAATGGTTCAGCAACAGCAACAGTTTCAGGTGGCACATTTCCTTACACATATTTATGGTCAAATGGAGGTACAGCAAGTATGATAACAAACGTAACAGCCGGAGCATACACAGTAACAATTCATGATGCTAATCTCTGTTCAAATACTGCTACTACTTCTGTAAATAATACAGGTGCTCCAAATGTTTCAATTTCATCATCTACAAATGTTTCATGTTTTGGACTTGCTGATGGCTCTGCTACAGCTTATGTAACTGGTGGAACTCCTAATTACACTTATTTATGGTCTAATGGACAAAACACAGCAACTGCATCTAACCTTGTCGCAGGTAATTATACAGTTACTGTTACTGATGCTAATGCATGCACTTCTGTAATGAATGTTACAATAACCCAACCTGCTACAATTTCAGTTACATCAAATATTACAGATGCTACTTGTTTAAATAATGATGGGCAAGTAAGTTTGATAGTTTCAGGTGGTACACCACCATTTACTTCAACATGGAGTAACAGCCAATCAACTTTAGTTATAAGTAATTTACCAAGTGGGTTTTATTGGGCAACTGTAAGCGATGCTAATAATTGTACATCATTAGGGGGTGGTACTGTAAACCAATCTTCAAACCCTGCAATATTAAGTGGTACAGTAACTTATTCAGTTGGCGATATTCCTGCCGGCGATGGAATTGTAAATTTATTTAAACAATCAACAAGTGGTGGCGGGCAATTCGATTCAATTGCTTCGCAAATAATTACAGGAACAGGTTACCAATTTAATAATTTAATGCCGGGTAATTATCATATTGGTGTTACATTAACAAATCCGTCAGCTTACCCAAATTTGATGAACACATATTATAATAATCATTTTTTGTGGACAGATGCCGATACCATTACATTAGCGTGTAACGATAATGTTACTATTCCGGTTTTAATGTACGAATTTGTTTCTTCTCCTCCGGGAAATTGCGATTTAAGTGGAACAATTGTTTATGGAAATTATAGTGGTTTTAAAAACACAAAAGCTGTTGGTGAACCTGTTCCGGGTGCCGAAATATTAATTGAACAGGAACCAAATGATGTTCCAATACAATCGGCAATTACTAATATTAATGGAAATTATATTTTACAAAACATTGCTATTGGTGCAGGATATAAATTATTAGTTGATATACCTGGATATCCAATAATGTCAACTTATTTGAATTTAACAATTAATTCAACAGATACACTTTTAAATAATTTAAACTTTTTATTAGACACCAGTGCGGGTGGTGGTATTTTTATTGATACAGTTTTAGGTTTTTCAAATCCGCTTTTGAATTCGGGAATAATTTCGATGAATGTATTTCCCAATCCGTTTGCAAAATATATAAATGTAAACTTTGAGTTGTCGCAAAATATTGATGTTGTAATTGATTTAATTTCTATAACTGGAAAAGAATCAAAAGAATTAATTAACAAGCCAAATTGCCAAAAAGGTAATTATAATTATAAAGTTTCTGTACCTCAAAATTTTGCAGAAGGTAATTACCTGTTAAAAATAAAAGCGGGGAATAATGTAATAGTTAAAAAGCTGATATTAAAGAAATAAATCCATTTTTTTTGTCATGTTGAGTGATTAGCGAAACATCTGTTCTGCAGAATGGAATAGATTCTTCAAAATCGTTCAGAATGACATTAAATTTTTAATTTTTCTTTTTATAAAATTGACCTAACAGATTCCTAAAACCTGTTAGGTCTTATTTTATTTTATATTTTTGCCAATAAATTTATGGATTACTTAATAATTGTATTAGTTGCAATCGGCTTATGTTTCGATACGTTTGCTGTATCTATTAGTAGTGGCATTGCTAAACAAGAAATTGTTTTTAGAGATGCATTAAAAATTGCTTTTACTTTAGCTTTTTTTCAAGGTTTAATGCCTTTAGCAGGCTGGGGATTAGGGGAACAAATAAAAAATTATCTTTCAAAAATTGACCATTGGATTGCTTTTGTAATATTATTTGTTTTAGGTTTAAAAATGATTATTGAAAGTTTTAAACACAACGAAAAAAAAGAATATAACCCTTTAAATCCTTGGATATTAATAAGTATGGCAATTGCAACTAGTTTAGATGCTTTGGCTGTGGGATTTAGCTTTTCGATTATAAGTATTCCTATTTTTATATCGGCATTAATAATCGGATTTGTAACATTTTTAGCATCAATGTTGGGTATATTATTTGGGAAAAAAACTGGAAAAAATTTTGGAAGTAAAATTGAAATTATAGGTGGACTAATACTTATTATAATAGGTTGTAAAATTTTAATTGAACATTTATTTTTTTAACAACCAAAATATTAGTTGTTTAACAAAATTTAATAGCTAATTTTTATGTAAATCATGGCAATATGTCAATGATTTTAGTAATTTTGTCAGTTGTGTTTTTTTTGATATTAAAAAATTTATGGATATTCAGCAAATAAAGCAACGTTTTGGAATTATAGGCAATTCTGTTGGCTTACAAAGAGCAATAGATATTGCAATGCAAGTTGCATCTACCGACCTTTCTGTTTTAATTAATGGTGAAAGTGGAACGGGGAAAGAAATTTTTCCTCAAATAATCCATCAGTTAAGTCCTCGCAAACATGGCGTTTATATTGCAGTCAATTGTGGTGCTATTCCCGAAGGAACTATAGATTCTGAACTTTTTGGTCACGAAAAAGGATCTTTTACTGGTGCCCAAGAAAAACGCAAAGGTTATTTTGAAGTTGCTAATAACGGAACAATATTTTTAGACGAAGTTGCTGAATTGCCTTTATCTACTCAAGTTAGGTTGTTAAGAGTTTTAGAAACTGGCGAGTTTTTTAAAGTAGGAAGCTCTGTTTCGCAAAAAACTAACGTAAGAGTTGTAGCTGCAACAAATGTTGATATTCCACGAGCAATTCAATCGGGAAGGTTTAGGGAAGATTTATATTATCGTTTAAATACAGTACCAATTATAGTTCCTCCATTAAGGGATAGGACAGAAGATATTCATTTGTTATTTAGGAAATTTTCGAGCGATTTTGCCGAAAAATATAGAATGCCTGCAATAAAACTCAATGTTGAAGCACAATTGGCATTAAATAATTATAGTTGGCCTGGTAATGTGCGTCAACTTAAAAACATTGCTGAACAAGTTTCGATAATTGAGCAAAATAGGGAAATAAACGAAGTTACACTTCAAAAATATTTACCCGATGTGTTTTCTACAAAGTTACCTGCAGTTTATTCAAACGAAACTCTTGATAATAAGACCTTTAATTCTGAACGTGAAATTTTATATCAAATTTTATTTGATATGAAAAAAGATATGAATGATTTAAAACAGTTAGTTAACGATATAATTAATGAGAGAATTTCGAATGTAAAAGTTAAAGAAAAAATATATCAAAATGTTGGAGGCAACGACGATACATCAATAATTTCGCCAAATCAAGATCAAACAATAACAATTTCAAATATTCACAATAACAATATTCAAGATACAGAAATTTTTGAAGAAGAATCGCTTTCGCTTGAAGAAAAAGAAAAGGAATATATTAAAAAAGCATTAGATAAATATCACGGTAAACGCAAAAATGCAGCTACCGAGCTTGGAATATCTGAACGCACTTTGTATCGAAAAATAAAAGAATATAAAATTGAAGAGTAAAATGAATAAGAATTATATATACTTATTAATTATTTCTATTGTTTTAACAAGCTGTAGAATAAATTATTCTTTTACAGGTGCGTCATTATCGCCCGATATGAAAACTGTTAATGTGCAGTTTTTTCCAAATCAAGCACCAATGTTTCAGCCTACTATTAGCAATGTTTTTACCGAAGCTTTAAAGGATAAAATGACATCGCAAACGTCATTGGAATTGATAACTAGCTCGGCCGATTTAGATTTTCAAGGCGAAATATCAAATTACGGAACTTCGCCAATAGCTATACAAGGCAACGAAACCGCAGCATTAAATAGGTTATCAATATCTGTTCATGTAAAATTTACAAATGCAAAAAATCCTAAATTAGATTTTGATAAAACTTTTACCGAATTTGCCGATTACGAAAGCACTAAAACTTTAAGTAGTGTTGAGGGCGATCTTATTCAACAAATTGTTGAAAAACTTACCGAAGATGTTTTTAATGCAGCACTATCAAATTGGTAAACATGAATATAAATTCATTTTATTCATACATTAATAATCCAAATGCTCTTAACGCAAATTCTGCAAGTGAGTTGAATGAAATTATTGAACGATATCCATTTTTTCAAACTCCACGATTACTTTATCTAAAAAATTTACAAATACTTAACGATTATCGTTTTAACGATGAACTCAAATCTGTTTCGGCTTATGCTGTAAATCGTAAAGTTTTATTTGAACTTGTAAATGAAATTGATAATTTTAATGAAATTAATGATAAAATAATTGTTGAATCCGAAAGCAAATTTTCCGTTAATGAGGTAATTGAAGAAGAAGTTGATATTGAAAAGTTCGAAATAGTTGAAAATACAAGCGAAGTTATAGGAAATACTATTGAAGAAAAGGGAAAGCAAACAACCGAATTAATTAAAGAAAATGAAGTAGTTGATATTGATTATGAAAAGCCTTTATTAAATACAAATAACAATATCATTGAATCGGAGGCAATTGTAGAAAATATCGAAGTTGTTTCAGAAAAAAATGAAACGAAACAATTTGAAAGCGATATTATTGTAAATACTAATCCCGAAAATATAACTAAAATAGATAATATTGAAGTTATTGAAAATAAATTTGAAGAATTAAAAAAAGAATTAGTAGTTGAACCTATTGTTTATAAAGGCAAAATTAATGAGCCAATTATTGAAACTCAAATAAAAGAGACTACTGCCGATAAAATCTTAAAAAAAATAGCCGAAATAAAAGCATTTAAAGCACAACAATCGCAACAAAGTGAAGAACAAAAAAAACCTATTATAATTCAGAAAATTCCAGAAACTAAAATTAATACACCTGAGGCTATTGAGCAAGTTGAAACAAAATATGAACTTAAAGTAAAAGAGATACAAAGCGAAATTTCGCAAAAAAATACAGCAGAAGTAAATAATATTATTCCTGAAATTGCAACAACAAATAATGATTTGTTAGATACAGATGCAATTCTTAATCTGAAGGAGTTTAATGATGGTAAAGTTGACGAAATTCAAATATTTGAAACGCCAGCTTATAATTTAAAGGAATTTGATGAAAAGCCACTAACAGAAAATGTTAGTGAAATTGATATATCAAAAGAAAAAATGTCATTTGATCAATGGATTAAATATGTTTCAGAAAAATCAAAAAAGATTGAAAAGCGAAAGGAACAAGAGCAAATAATAGAATCTTTTATAAATTCTGAACCTAAAATTAATATTGCAAATGCTCCAATTTTAGATAATTCTAACGAATTAATAAAAAATAATTCAATTGATGAATTTAGCTTAGTGTCTGAAACATTGGCAGATATATATGTAAATCAAAGTTTATTTGATAAAGCAATAAAAATGTTTGAAAAATTAGCTTTGAAATATCCCGAAAAAAACATTTACTTTGCAAATCGAATTTTAGAAATAAAATCAAAGTTTAATAATCAATAATTCAAAATATTATGATTTACACAGCGTCAATAGTTTTAATTTTTGTAGTTTGCATTTTGCTTATTCTAGTAGTACTTGTACAAAATTCTAAAGGTGGAGGTTTGGTTTCAAATTTTGCTTCTTCGGGACAAATTATGGGTGCTCGACGTACAACCGATTTTTTAGAAAAAGCAACATGGTATTTAGCAGGTGGACTTTTAGTACTTTCAATAGTTGCAAGTTTAACTATACCTCGCGAAATGTCCGATCCAAATAAATCTTTAATAGAAGATCAATTAAAAAATGCACCAGGTAAAACCGAAATGCCAAATATGCCTGTAGCTGGTCAAAATGGTCAAAGCCAACCTGTAAATAAATAAAAAATTAATAAAAAACATTAATGTCAGTATGTCATATTCATGCTGACATTTTTTGTTTCTTTATTGTCAGTTTTACTATAATTGGCATAAATAATTATAGAGTTATAATTGGCACAAAATTGGTAAAATGTGAGCAATCTTAAATAAAATTAATGTTTAACATAAAATAATTATTATGGCAAAAGTGAAAATTAAACCCCTAGCAGACCGAGTGTTAATTGAAGCTCAACCTGCAGAAGTAAAAACAGCAAGTGGTATTTATATTCCAGATACAGCTCAAGAAAAACCACAACGTGGTAAAGTTGTAGCTGTTGGAACTGGCACAAAAGATGAAGAAATGAAATTAAAGGCAGGCGATATGGTACTATACGGAAAGTACGCTGGAACCGAAATAAGTGAAGGCGATGAAAAATATCTTATTATGAGACAATCGGATATTTTAGCAATAATTGAAAAATAAATTAATAAATAAATAATTATGGCAGCAAAAGAAATAATATACGACATGGAAGGTCGTGATGCACTAAAAAGAGGCATCGACAAATTATCAAACGCAGTAAAAGTTACATTAGGACCAAAAGGTCGTAATGTTATTATTGAGAAAAAATTTGGTGCACCTCAAGTTACAAAAGATGGTGTAACTGTTGCAAAAGAAATTGAATTAAAAGATTCTTTTGAAAATATGGGAGCTCAAATGGTTCGCGAAGTAGCATCAAAAACAGCCGATAATGCTGGTGATGGAACTACTACTGCAACTGTTTTAGCACAATCTATTATAGGTGTTGGTTTAAAAAATGTAACAGCTGGTGCAAATCCAATGGATTTAAAGCGTGGTATTGATTTAGCAGTAAAAGCCGTAATTGCTAACTTAAAAAAACAGACCAAACAAGTTGGCGACGATTATAATAAAATTGAGCAAGTGGCTCGCGTTTCCGCAAATAACGATGCTGCTATTGGAAAACTTATTGCTGAAGCAATGAAAAAAGTTAAAAAAGAAGGCGTTATTACTGTAGAAGAAGCTAAAGGTACCGAAACAACTGTAGAAATTGTTGAAGGTATGCAATTCGATCGTGGATATATTTCTCCATATTTTGTTACAAATACTGAAAAAATGGAATGTGTAATGGAAAACCCATATATTCTTATTCACGATAAGAAAATTTCATCGATGAAAGATTTATTACCTATTCTCGAAGCTGTTGTTCAAGCTAGCCGTCCTTTTGTTATTATTGCTGAGGATATTGATGGTGAAGCATTAGCTACATTGGTAGTAAATAAATTACGTGGCTCATTAAGAGTTGTTGCTGTAAAAGCTCCAGGTTTTGGTGACCGTAGAAAAGAAATGCTTGAAGATTTGGCTATATTAACTGGTGCAACTGTTGTTACCGAAGAACGTGGATTTAAATTAGAAACCACAACATTAGAAATGCTTGGTAAAGCCGAAAAAGTTAGCATCGATAAGGATAACACAACAATTGTTAATGGCTCTGGTGAAAAATCAGCTATTAAAGCAAGAGTTAACCAAATTAAAGCTCAAATAGAAAATACTACATCTGATTATGATAAAGAAAAATTGCAAGAACGTTTAGCTAAATTAAGCGGTGGTGTTGCAGTTTTGTATATTGGTGCAGCTACCGAAGTAGAAATGAAAGAAAAGAAAGACCGCGTTGACGATGCATTAAGTGCAACACGTGCTGCTGTCGAAGAAGGAATTATTCCTGGTGGTGGAATTGCTTATATTAGAGCTATTAAAGATCTCGAAAAATTAAAAGGTGCCAACGAAGATGAGCAAACAGGTATCGAAATTATTAAAAGAGCTTTAGAAGAACCATTACGTCAAATTGTTACAAACGCTGGATTAGAAGGTTCAGTTATTGTTAACAAAGTGCTAGAAGGAAAAGATGATTTTGGTTTTAATGCTCAAACCGAAAAATACGAAAGTTTATATAAAGCTGGTGTTATCGATCCAACTAAAGTTACACGTATTGCATTAGAAAATGCTGCATCTGTTGCAGGAATGTTTTTAACAACTGAATGTGTAATTGCAGAAATTAAAGAAGATAAACCTGCTATGCCACCTATGCCTGGAGGCGGTGGAATGGATGGAATGTACTAAAACTTAAAATAAATAAAAATAAAAAAGCTTCCTATTCGGAAGCTTTTTTATTTTACTTAAGTTAGATTTTGTTTTCTATCTTACTTTTGCAAGTATTTCTTTAGAATATTTTTCGGCTTTTAAATTATCTTTAATTGCTTTAAAAGCTTTAATTGTGTAATCAACATCTTCTAAAGTGTGAGCAGCAGTTGGAATAATTCTTAGCATTATAACACCTTTAGGAACAACAGGATAAAGTACAATTGAGCAAAATACTTTATAGTTTTCGCGTAAATCGAACGATAAATTTGTTGCTTCTGGAATTCCACCATCAAGAAAAACAGGTGTAACGGGCGATTCAGTGTTACCTAAATTAAAACCTTCTGCTTTTAATCCACTTTGTAAATTTTTAACAATTTCCCATAAATGATTTTTAATTTCGGGATTATTCTGAAGCAATTCTAATCGTTTTAAAGCACCAAAAACCATAGGCATTGGTAATGATTTTGCATATATTTGTGAACGCATGCTATATCTTAAATAATCAATAACTGTTTCGTTTGAGGCAACAAATGCTCCTATTCCAGCCATCGATTTTGCAAAGGTTGCAAAATAGATATCAACTTCGTTTTGAACTCCAAAATGTTCAGAGGTTCCAGCACCAGTTTTTCCCATTGTTCCAAAACCATGTGCATCGTCAATCATAAATCGGAAGTTAAATTCTTTTTTTAAGTCAGCAATTTCTTTTAACTTTCCTAAATCGCCTGCCATTCCAAATACACCTTCGGTAATTACTAAAATTCCTCCTTTTGTTTGTTCGGCAACTTTTGTTGCATGTTGTAATTGTAAACGTAACTTTTCTATATCGTTATGAGGAAAAACAAAACGTTTACCAATATGCATACGTAACCCATCAATAATACATGCGTGTGCTTCGCTATCGTACACAACAACATCATTTCTTGTTAATAATGAATCAAGAATTGATACCATTCCTTGGTAGCCAAAATTTAACAAATATGCATCTTCTTTCTTTTCAAACTTTGCAAGTTTTTGTTCTAATTCTTCATGAAGTGATGTATGTCCCGACATCATTCTTGCTCCCATTGGGTATGCTAATCCCCACTTTTCGGTACCTTCCGAATCGGCTTTTCTAACTTCAGGATGATTTGCTAATCCCAAATAGTTGTTTAAGCTCCATGTAAGTACATCATTACCACGAAATTTCATGTGAGGTGCAATTTCTCCTTCTAATTTAGGAAATGTGAAATAACCATGCGCAACACTCTGATATTGCCCAAGTTCACTTTTGTGTGTTTTAATTCTATCAAAAATATCCATTTTTATAAGGTTTAGTTTAATTGTTGCAAAGTTAATTATTATTTTAGGTTGAAAAATATTTTTTAGTTGGAAATAATTAAAAATATAGTTTTTAAAATTCAAAATTATTCAGCAATTTTTATCTAATTATAAGTTATTTATATTTTTTGTGATTTTATTCTGACAATTAATGTATAAATTTATATTTTTGCAATTACGGTAAAATAAATTTAATGAAAGAAATTCCTTCAAAATATAATCCATCTTTAATAGAAGATAATTGGTATAATTACTGGATGCAAAATGGTTTGTTTCGCTCTATTCCTGATAATCGCGAACCATATACTATTGTAATTCCACCTCCAAATGTAACAGGTGTTCTACACATGGGGCACATGCTTAATAACACTCTGCAAGATGTTCTTATTCGTAGAGCTAGAATGTTAGGAAAAAACGCATGTTGGGTTCCTGGAACCGACCATGCATCTATTGCTACCGAAGCAAAAGTAGTTTCAAAATTAAAGGAACAAGGGATTGATAAAAAATCGCTTACCCGCGATGAGTTTTTAAAACATGCCTGGGAATGGAAAGAAAAACATGGTGGCATAATTTTAGAACAACTTAAAAAACTTGGTGCATCGTGCGATTGGGAACGTACAAGTTTTACAATGGACGATAAACTTTCTGAAAGTGTAATAAAAGTTTTTATCGATTTATATAACAAAGGCCTAGTTTATCGCGGAATTCGTATGGTAAATTGGGACCCTCAGGCAAAAACTGCTGTTTCTGATGAAGAAGTAATTTATAAAGAGGAGCAATCTAATTTGTTTTATGTTAGATATAAAATTGAAAACTCTGAAGAATTTATTACTATTGCTACTACCCGTCCCGAAACAATTTTAGGCGATACCGCAATTTGCGTAAACCCAAATGATAAACGTTATTCTCATTTAAGAAACAAAAAAGCAATTGTACCAATATTAAATAGAGTTGTACCAATTATTTTTGACGAATATGTTGATAGCGAGTTTGGTACTGGTGCTTTAAAGGTTACACCTGCTCATGATATAAACGATTATGAACTTGGAATTAAATATAATCTCGAAACTATAGATATTTTTAATGACGATGGTACTTTAAATGAGCGAGCAGGTTTTTTAATTGGAATCGATCGTTTTGAAGCTCGAAAACAAATTATTCCAGAACTCGAAAAACTTGGTAATCTTGTTAAAATTGAAAAATATAACAATAAATTAGGATACTCCGAAAGAACAAATGCTGTAATTGAACCAAAACTTTCGTTACAGTGGTTTGTTAAAATGAAAGAATTATCGATTCCAGCCTTAGAAAATGTTTTAAATAACAATATTCAAATAATTCCAGCTAAGTTTAAAAATACCTATAAGTATTGGATGGAAAATGTGAAAGATTGGTGTATTAGTCGCCAATTGTGGTGGGGACATCGTATTCCTGTATGGTATATTAAAAACACAAGCGAATTTGTGGTTGCAAAAGATTTGAATGAAGCTTTTGTTATTGCAAAAAACAAATATCAAAATATTTCTGAATCAGATTTAAAGCAAGATGAAGATGTACTTGATACATGGTTCTCTTCGTGGCTTTGGCCTATTTCTGTTTTCGATGGAATAAGCAAGCCAAATAATCCAGAAATAAAATATTATTATCCTACAAATGATTTAATTACTGCTCCCGAAATTTTATTTTTTTGGGTTGCAAGAATGATAATTGCAGGATACGAATTTGTTGGCGACAAACCCTTTTCAAACGTCTATCTTACAGGAATTGTGCGTGATAAACAAGGACGTAAGATGTCTAAATCGCTTGGCAATTCACCCGACCCAATTGAGTTAATAGAAAAATATGGAGCCGATGGAGTTCGTGTTGGTATGTTGTTATGTTCGCCAGCTGGTAACGATTTGCCTTTCGATGAGTCGCTTATGGAGCAAGGACGTAATTTTGGTAACAAAATATGGAATGCTTTTCGCCTTGTTAATCAATGGCAAATAGATGAGAGTATTGAGCAACCCGAACATTCTAAAATCGCTATTGAATGGTTTAATTCAATTTTAAATAAAACAATTGAAACTGTTGAAGATGATTTTTCGAAATATAGAATTTCCGAAGCATTAATGGAAATTTATAAATTATTTTGGGATGAGTTTTCATCATGGTACCTCGAAATAATTAAACCCGCATATCAAAAACCAATTGATAAATATACTTATAAATCTACTATACAATTTTTCGATAATCTTATTAAAGTTTTACATCCTTTTATGCCTTTTATTACCGAAGAAATTTGGCATATAATCGAAGAACGTAAAAAAGGCGAAAGCATTATGGTTAAAGAAATGCCAAAGTGTAAAGGTTATAATAATAAGTTGATAAACGATTTTGAAGAGCTAAAAGAAATTGTGTCTAGTGTTAGAACAATAAGAACAGAAAAAGGAATTGCCATTAAAGATAGTTTAGAATTGTACTTTAACTCAAGTAACGATAGTTTAAACATTAACTCTGTTATAGCTAAAATTTGCAATTTAAGCAGTATTGTTAAAACTTCAGAAAAAGTTGAAAATTCAGCTTCATTTAGAGTAAAAACTACCGATTATTTTATACCAATTAAAACTGAAATAAATATTGATGAAGAAATCGCAAAACTTCAGCAAGAACTCAATTATCTAAAAGGTTTTTTAAATTCGGTAAACAATAAATTATCAAATCAAAAATTTATTAATAATGCACCTGAACAGGTAGTAAAAATAGAATTAACTAAAAAAGCAGATGCCGAAACAAAAATTAATTCCTTAACAGAACAAATAAATGTATTAACAATAAAACAATAATAAAATGAAAAACACAATTTTCTTTTCTTTAATAATGATCGCAATAATATTTGCATCATGTAACAATTCAGGAAATAGCGATGCTAATGTTACAGATTCAACTAAAATTAGTGGAAACGCTAAAACTATGCTTAAGGTAACAAAGCAGTTTGTTACATTACCCGATGGCTCTGTTCAAGAAAATGCTGTAAACGTTTCAATAGAATATAATGAACAAGAACTTAATGTGAACTATGCCGATAGTGCCGAAAAATCATTCTCTTTAAGTGTAGTTTCTTTAGAGAAAAAAGTAGAAGGTACATTAATGAAAGTTGCAAACGGAAAATATTTCGAAGTATTTGTGTCGTCAGGTGCTCAACCACAAGTTACTTTTACTTCAGATAGAGGTAGAGGAAATATGACTTTTATGTAATTGTTGTTATAACAAATCACTTAAAAACTTGTTATTATGAAAAATTTTTTGTTCGTAATAATTTTAGGACTGTTAATTACATCATGTAAAACTAATTTAGTTTATATGAGTGTAATGGAACCGTCGTCAGTTTTTCTTTCTAACTCAATTAAAAAAATTGGAATTATTAACCGAAGTCTTCCTGCTCCGAAATCAAAAAAAACTGACGACCTTGAGAAAATACTTTCTTTAGAAGGGAAAGATATAGATAAAGAATGTGCCGATGCCACTGTTAGTGGAGTTCAAGATGAACTTTTAAAAAATAACAGATTCGAAGAAATAAAAAAAATAAATGATGATGCATTAAAAACAACAGGGTCTGGTGTTTTTCCAGCATCACTCGACTGGAAAATAGTTGAGAAAATTTGTAGCGAGAATAATGTGGGTGCACTTTTTTCGCTCGAGATGTTTGATACTGATGCTAAACTTAATTATAAAATTAATAATATAACAATAAGTACACCATTAGGAAATGTTCCAGGAATAGAGCACGAAGCAAGCATTCAGACTATTGTTAAAACAGGCTGGAGAATATACGACCCTGTTGGACATACAATTGTTGATGAATATGGCATGAATGAAAGCATTACAACATTGGGTAAAGGTATTAATCCTGTTAAAGCTTTAAATGCAATTGCAGGTAGAAAAGATGCTGTAAAAAATATTTCAAGTAAAATGGGACAGGATTATGCCACTAGAATAATTCCTTATTGGATTAGGGTTACTCGTGATTATTATGTAAAAGGAAGCGATAATTTTAAAATAGCAAAACGTAGGGCTCAAACTGGTAATTGGGATGGAGCTGCCGAATTATGGTTAAAAGAAACTACAAGTAATAACTCAAAAGCTGCCGAACGAGCTTGTTATAACATGGCTATTATTAATGAAATTAATGGAGACCTTGATAAGGCTATTGAATGGGCACAAAAATCTTATGAAGATTATAACAATAAACTCGCATTACAATATGTAAATATTCTAAAAAACAGAAAGGCTCGAAATAACGAATTACAAATTCAACAAAATCAGTAATTGTGTTAAATGTTATTATGTTTTATAATATAATTTTAATATGATTTAATGCAGTTAAAAAAAAGTTTTTTATCAGTAAATTAGCACAAATTCTAAAATATAAATACTATGTCTATAACAAAATTAGCACAAATGTTTGATGTGCTCAAGAGTAAAAGTAAAAAAAGATTAGTTGCTGCTTTTGCAAACGATGCTCATACTATTGGTGCAGTAAATCAAGCTTTAGAAAAGGGTTTAATTGATGCCACACTTGTAGGTGATGAGGCAACTATTAAAAAAGTATGCGAAGAACATAAAATTGATGTAACAAAGTTTAGAATTGTTCAAGAAGCTGATGAGGTTAAGGCAACCGAAAAGGCTGTTGCTCTTATTAATGCTGGCGAAGGTGATATTTTAATGAAAGGCTTAGTTAGCACCGATAAATACATGCGTGCTATTCTTAGCAAAGACAAAGGAATTATGGAAAGCTCAAATTCTATATTAAGCCATATTTCTGTAATTGAAACGCCAAATTATCATAAATTACTCGTTGTTGCTGATGTTGCAATAATTCCTTTACCAGATTTAAAACAAAAAATTGCAATGACTAATTATCTTATCAGAACAGCAAAAGCATTGCAAATTGATAAACCAAAAGTTGCAATTCTTGCTGCAACTGAGCAAATGCTAGCTGGTATGCCAGCATGTGTTGATGCAGCTATTATTTCGAAAATGGCCGATAGAGGACAAATAAAAGGTGCTTTTGTAGATGGGCCATTAGCTTTAGATGTAGCTATAGATAAAGAAAGTTGCGAAATTAAAAAATTAGTAAGTAATGTAGCAGGCGATGCTGATTGTATTTTGTTTCCTAATATTGAGGCTGGAAATGTATTTTTTAAAACAAATACAAAATTATGTAAAGGCGAACTTGGTGCAGTAGTTTTTGGTTGTAAAGTACCAGCTGTACTTACATCGCGAGGCGATAGTGAACTTACTAAACTTTACTCTATTGCTTTAGCCGCTCTTATTGCAAAATAATTAAATTTAGAGTCTGTCTATAATGTCCGATTTTTTCGTTATACTTGTTTTGAAAACAGTCATTTACAAAAGTAAACTCCTTGATTTTCAAAATTTTGCAAGCCTCAAACTCGAACATTATAGTTCAGACTCTCGACTTTATAGACAACACTATTTAAAATCAGTCCTATTGAGGCACTCGAAAGATGACGTTTAATAAATAATAATATTTAATTTTAATATTAATTCACTTTCTTTGTCATTCTGATACTTTTTTTGTCATTCTGAACGATTAGTGAAGAATCTTAAACCATAACTAAACAAATGCAAAACATTATTATTTCAAGAGAAGAAAACATACAGCTGATTTTCGATTTTATACATCGTGCCCAATTTCATCATGTTATGTGGTTTCAAGAAGTTTCTAAGCATTTAGGAACAGTAAAAGCTTATGAAATACTCTCTGCTGTTTATGAAAAGTCGTTCGAAAATCAAAAAAAACGACTGTCAAAAACTTTTAATGTTGATATAAATAACAATATACCTGCAAATTTAAATTGCCTTACTGACGAAAGGCTTATTGAACTTTTAGAAAGCTTAGCTATTAATTGGTTAGCTAACGATGGTATTTGGTTTCAGGAAGTTGAGTTTTCGAAAAGCATGACCGATGCTAAACATTGTAATGATGCTTGTTGGGAAAAGTTTTCTCCTTTTGAAGCGTGGTCAATTAAAAAGTTTTTAAAAATGCCTGAGTTATCTGGACTCGATGGACTAAAAAAGGCTTTAGGTTATCGTTTGTATAGTGTTATAAATAAACAATCAATAAATTCTGAAACCGATAATAGTTTTGTTTTTCAAATGGACGATTGCCGTGTTCAATCGGCACGAAAACGTAAAAATTTAGCCGATTATCCTTGTAAATCTGCTGGAATAATTGAATTTACTGAATTTGCAAAAGCTATTGATTCTAGAATAAAAACCGAATGTGTGTGCTGTCCTCCAGATGAACATCCAGATAGCTGTTTTTGTGCTTGGAGATTTTATTTGTAATTACTTAAAAATTTAATTTTACTTTTGTGCAAATAAATTTTTAATGACAAAAGTTGTATTCGAACCCATTGTTAGTGCAAAAGACATTTATAAGTCTTTTAAAACTGTAAAAGCACTTAGTGGTGTAGATATTGAAATTTTACCAGCCGAATATACTGCTTTGCTTGGTCCTAATGGTGCTGGAAAAACTACTTTGGTCGAAATTATTGAGGGAATTCAAACACCAGATAGTGGCGAAATTAAAATTTTTGGAAAACATTGGAAAGGCAATAAAGATGAGCTTTATGGTAAAATTGGATTGTCGTTTCAGGAAACACGTTTCGAAGATAAAATTACCACAAAAGAAACTTTAAAAATGTTTGCTTCGTTTTATGGGTTGGGAAATAAAAGAATTGATGAAATTTTGAATATTGTTAACTTACAAGAAAAAAGCAAATCTTATGTTGTAAATCTTTCGGGTGGACAGCGTCAAAAATTGGCTTTAGGCATTGCACTTTTAAATAATCCAAAATTATTGATTCTTGATGAGCCAACTACAGGGCTCGATCCAACAGCTCGTCGCGAAATATGGGCAATACTTCATTCGCTAAAACAAGAACATGGTACATCAATGATTTTAACTACTCACTATATGGAAGAAGCTGAAAATCTTTGCGATAAAGTAATAATTATGGACCAAGGAAAAGTTTTAGCAAAAGGAACGTTAAAAGAATTAATTTCTAATTCCGATTCAAGCGAAATTATTGAGTTTAATGTTACAAATAAAAATAAATTGCCTAAGTTGTCTGAAATTAACAACGTTAGAAGTGTTAACGTTGATGAATTAACAAATTTAGTAACAATTAACATAGCAAACACATCGGCAGTCTTACCCGAAGTGATTAATGTTTTGAATAATGCAAATTGTGAAATTTCTGAACTTCGTTGTCGATATGTTACTCTCGACGATTTATTTATTAAAATGACTGGACGAAAATTAACCGATTAAAACAATGTTTAACCAATTTATACAACTTATAATTATTCAGTTTAAGGAGTTTTTTCGAGAACCTGGAGCATTGTTTTGGTCATTTGTTTTTCCAATATTAATGTCGCTTGCACTGGGGATGGCTTTTTCTAATAAACCAGTTATTGTTCAAAATGCTGCAATAATTTTAACTCAAACAGATACAAACAATAATTTAAAAACATTTATTATAACAAAATGCAATAAAATAGGTGATAAATACCAATTAACTGTTAATGATAATAATTTAGGAAAAACAATTTCTAATTTTAAAATTGTATCAATAGAAGTTGCTGAAATGATGATGAAACGTGGTCAGATTGAGATAATAATATCTGAAGAGAATAAAAAGATAAATTATTATTTTGACCCAGCAAATGCTGCATCGCGATTAGCATATATTCTTATTTCTGGTTCTATTGAAAATAAAAAAATAATTTCTGATAATTCTGTAATAAAACCTTTAGAAACTAAAGGTTTGCGATACATCGATTTTTTAATTCCAGGATTA
>JAVHRJ010000575.1:0-8776 GCA_036171595.1 Bacteroidales bacterium | reverse complement strand
TAGCGTATCTGCTTTGGGAGCAGAGGGTCGCAAGTTCGAGTCTTGCTACCCCGACTTAATAATCAAAGGGTTAGAACAGTAAAAAGTTTTAACCCTTTTTTGTTTGCACACAAAAAAACTTCAAAGCTTAAAAACTATATTTTAATTTTAAGGATGACCGTTAATAAATTACTTTAATTATTTGACTTTATCTAAACAACGATTTAAAAAAGAAAGTATCTGAAGGAATTTTAATACATTACTTTTTATTCAAAAAAAAATATATTACAAGTTAAATAAATATAAATTTTGTAATACCATACTTTTTATTTGTATATTTGAGAAATTATTTAATAATTTTGTACGAAATATTAATAATACCCTCTAAAAATATATTGTAATGATAAAAATCGAGAAGGTTGTAGTTAATAACTACAAGAATATTCAAAATGCTGAACTTGAATTGAATAATTTTAATGTTATAGTAGGGGCAAACAATTCAGGGAAATCCAATTTTTTACAAGTTTTGTCTTTTCTTAATTTTATTATTAATGGCTCTGTAAAAGAAATTGAAAACTTTTTTGAGGTAGGATTGTTTAGAGGTTACTTTGGAAATATTATACCTAATAATAAGACAGATAAAAAAGGAGAAATTAAATTTGAATTGTTAATTACAGATACTGATATCAATGTGAATTATTTTTACAGTATAGTATTAAACTATAAAAAAAGAGTAGATTATGGAATGAGTTTACACATAATCAAAGAGTATTTTGGATTTAAAAATAAACATAGTACCGGAAGCTTTAAAAAAATATTTAGTAGAGAAGATAAAAAGGTTGATTTTGGTACAGAGTTAACAAAGACACAAATAATAGAAAATATTTCGGACACATATAGTTTGTTGCGAATACTTAGCATAATTACATCAGATACAAATTTAAATTACAAAAAAGCAATAGATGCTCTAAATAATGTATTAGTAATACCGACATTTTATTTTTCAAATATCGAATTGCGAAAAGATGACGATAAACAAAGGGTAAACAATTTCAGGGGTAGAATAGTTGCTTTAAATATCGTGGAATCAATAGTTGAACTAAAAAAGGGAGCAAACTGGGATATTTTTAAAAATGCATTAAAAGATATTTTAAATATTAATGGAGTTGACATTATAAAATTCCCTTTTAAAACTAAGGACACTGAAATTACTCAAATTAATTATTTATTAAGATTTAGGCATTTTAATTCTGTTAAGAGTATTAAAGAATTATCAGATGGCTCTGTTTCATTAATTGCTTTAATAATTGAAATATTATTATCAAAGCATGACATAATATGTATAGAGGAACCCGAAAATTCTATACATCCAAAAGCTTTGGCAAGTCTAATAGATTTTATAAGAAGTTTTGAGCTTGAAAAGCAATTTATTATAACTACTCACTCTATTATGCTAATTAATAAAGTAAAGACTGATGATGTTATAATTGCGACAATTGACAAAAATGGAATGAGTACATTATCGAGAGTTTCGGATTAAAAAGAAATTAAAAAGAAGTTAAAACAAGGGTATTTAGAGTTTAGTGATTATTTGTTTTTTGGTGAAGGAAAAGATGAATTTGAAGAAATGGAATAATCTTTATGAAAACGGGTAATAAGAGAGCTGTACTTTTTCTATATGAAGGTGATACCGAAAAAGAATTTTACGATAAAATTTTCAAGATGCATCTTCCTAAAACATTTAAGGCGGGTATTGTAAAAAGTAATTTAAAAGGGTGCGGGTCAAATGTTAATAATAAAGTAAGAGGTAAAATAAAGAGATTTCTTTTTGAAACAACCAAAAAAGGTTATGATAAGATCAATGTAATTATTGCACATGATAGAGAAGGAACACGAGATGAGTGTCAATCAAGTTTGAATATCTCACTTTTAAATAAAGAATTTATTAAAAATAAATCAAGAATAGTAAGTATAAATGAAATACTTGCAACTCAGGATTTAGAAAGCTGGTTATTCCTTGATTTAGAAGGAATATATGTTAATTTAAGGGTTCCAACTGCTGAAAAAAATATGAATAAGTTTTCAAATGTTGAAGCAACAAATAATAGAGTATTATCTCAATTATTTAGAAGATATAATAAACATTATCAAAAAGGAGAAAGAGTTGAAAACTTTTTAAACGGTCTTGACCTCAACAAAATTTATAACACATCACATGATTTAAAGGAAGGAATAGAATTTATTAAAAAAATATGCCGTGTGCAAAGTAAACGCCGAAAACAACATGAAAAACGAATTTAAATTTTCATGTTGTTTATGTTGTGGAAACAACTCCTAAGATTACCCTGTAATTCAACAATATTTTTTCATAGTTGATTAACCCAAACTCAAATTTTAAAATTATCTCAAGAGTAATTCTTTAATATTAATATTTGATAATTAAGTTCCAGTGGGAGTGAGTACCCCGAAAGTTCCAACCTTTTTTGTTTGCACAAAATTTGCATACAAAATGTTTAAAAACCAAAAATTTGTAAGTAATGGTGTAATGGACAAAATTAATTATGATATAAATCCATAAAAATAGGGTAGTGGTCGCTAAAACCTCCGTTGTATTTCATTCCGATAAAAGTTCTAAAAGGTTTAACGCCAATAAATGCATCATCGGGTACGGTTAAAAAATCTGCATTAAAAACTTTTGCATCTTCAATAGTTGTGTAAATAGAATTACTTTTCTTTAACATTGAAGTAGATACAATAATTTGGTCAATTAATCCCCATTCGCCCTGATATTTTAAACTTCCCATGCCTTTCTTTTCTTTCATGTACCATGCAAGATTATATAATTGCCCGGGAACAAGCGAATCGAAATTATGCCCTGCTTTTAAAATACCGGTAATGCTTATATTATCGGGTTCGTCGTTAAAATCGCCAATTATTATAACATTGCTCATAGGATTAGAGGTAAATATTGAATCAACTTTGCTTCTTAAAATTTTAGCTACAGTTTGACGATTCATTTCCGATTCTGATTGTCCGCCCATTCGTGAGGGCCAGTGGTTTACAAATATATTTAATGTGTCGTGGTCTTTTGTAGAGCCTTTTGCATAAAGTATATCGCGTGTTTTTTTTGCTGTATCGAAAGGGAAAATAATTTTCAAAAATTGCTTTGAAATAAGTTTAAATTTATCAGTTCTGTAAAGCATTGCAACATCAATTCCACGTGCATCGGGCGATTCTTTGTGAACAATTTCGTAGTCACGAAATTTTAAAGGAGTACTTTTTAATAAATCTCTTAATACAAATTCATTTTCTACTTCGTAAAGTCCAACAATTTCGGGCAATTCCCAACCACCTATAGCCGATAATACTTTATAAATTTTATTTCGTTTATCTTTATATTTATCCCATGTCCAATGATACATTCCTTCGGGAGTAAATTCATCGTCATTTGTTAAACTGTCATTAAAAGGGTCGAAATAATTTTCGAGATTGTACGAAACTACCCGAAAGTATCCGCGTTGCTCGTTATTGTCGAGTTTAGCAATATGTTTCTGGTTTTTATCTTGCACTTTGCAAGAACAAAATGCAATAATTACAAAAAGTATTGATGTAAAACGTTTCATTTGTTATTTTGTCTTTCATAAGCACCTAAATCAGGTTGACTATCACGAAAATTTCCATCAATATCTATATTATATGGTGGCTGATTAATGCTATTATCACCTTTGTTTATGCAAAATGAAAGTGTATCAAGTGAAAAATCATCATTATTAGGATTTTTTAATCCCGGTGAATAATTTTTGTAAACAGTTTCCCAGTGCAAAGGGTCAGTTGTAGCATTAGAAGTTTTCAATAATGAATTTTTAAATTTAAAATTGAAAGTACTTGTTACAGAATAAGCATCAAACCCAATTTCGTTTTCGAGGTTTCCGTAAATTATACAATTTACAAATGTTGCTTTATTTAAAGCTCTTACCTGATAATTTCCATGAATATCCTGATAATAATTATTTAACAATACTGAAGGCGTTTGTCTGTTTGCATATTGCCAGGTGTTATAAATTGTGCAATGATAAAATTGATATGTTCCGCCAATTGTAAGATATAATGCAAATTGACCACAGTTAGCAATAACATCGTTCCATGCCTGAATATATGTTCCTTGTCCGAATATACCTACTGCGTTCATGTTTAAAATTTTAGTGTTTGAAATTGTAACAGTAGGGGTTGAATCCATGTTTGTATCGGCTTGTACACCAATGATTGCATTTTTTATTTCGCAATAATTCAGGATATTATCTTTACTTCCATAAACTATGTTATTTATTTTGCTTGTAGCAAAATAAATGCCTGCCCATTGCCCGGGAACATCATCGTACCAATGCTCTAAACGGTCGTTTCTAAAAATAATTGGTTCATCTTTATTCCCGTTTGCTATTAATGTTCCCAATACATACAACCTTGAGTCTTTATGAAAATAAATTTTTGTTCCGGATAAAATATTAAGAGTAACGCCAAAATCAACTAACATAGAATTATAAACCAAAAATGGTTTTGTGTTAGTCCATGTAGTGTCGCTATGAATAATTTTACCATTTATTAAATTGACGTCTTGCCCAAAAGCCACTAATTTAACATCTTGCAAATTGCCATTTGTTTCAAAAACAATTGAATCTTGCACAACTAATGGATTATTTGAGTTTAACGGGTCAATATGAACTTCAACAAAAATATAGATACTGTCTTTTGCACCTAATTCAACATCGGTTAATAACCTTGTGCTAATACCATTAATGTTTAATCGAAAAAATGAAGAGTTGCCTTTAGCTAAACGAATCGAAGAAATTTTTATTGGTTGTTTATATGGGTTATAAACTTTAAAGTTTAATGTTGCAGAACCAATGGAAGTAAATACTGTATCAAATTGAACAGTATCGGTAGAGAAATTTAATTTTGCAGATGAGTCGGTAAAAACTTTTTCTTTTTTGCACGATATTATTGCAAAGCTAATAAGCGTAATAAAGATTAACAATTTTTTAATAATCATACTAAACGAAGTTACGGTAAAATTAAACGAAAAAAATTGTTTTTATTGTATAGTTTAAAAAAATGTTGATGTTTGTGTACATTTCATTGTGGTTTGAAATTTTATTAACTGAAAGTAGATTGCGGGGCTATGCCCCCAACCCCTCTCCAAAGGAGAGGGTAGTTAAAAGGTTAAACTCAAATTATTCTCTTTTAATAGTTCGGTAATATTTTTTAATGAAGGGCTGAAGCCCTTTGTTTTCTGGGGTTTTGAATAGCCCCGACCTTAAGGTCAAACCCTGATTATTGCAGGGCTTTAGCCCTTTTAGAAGAAAAAGAATACCGAAGTATTGCTCTTTTGAAGTATAAACAAAAAACCTCACAAATAAATTTGTGAGGTTTTTTGCTTTGTGTAGCTAATGTTATTTTATACTGAGTAATTCAACATCAAAAACTAAAGTTGAGAATGGGGGAATACCACCTTGTTGCATCCCTTTTTCACCATAAGCTAAATTGTAGGGAATATAAAATTCATATTTTGCACCAACCGACATAAGTTGAATTCCTTCTGTCCAACCGGGAATAACCTGATTAAGTGGAAATTCAGCAGGGGCTTTACCTTCGGTACTGTCGAAAACTTTACCATTTAAAAATTTGCCGGTGTAATTTGTTTTTACAGTATTGGTGGCTTTTGGTTTTGCACCTGTTCCTTCTTTAATAACTTTATATTGTAAACCGCTTGGAAGTGTTTTAACACCTTCTTTTTGAGCATTTTCTGCTAAGAATTTTTCTCCTTCACCTTTATTTTTCGCAAATTCTTTGTTTTGTAATTTTGCGAAATAAGCTTTTAGCACTGTTAATGCCTGTTCACTGGTAAGTGCAGGATTCTTATTAGTAATAACAGCATTAAAACCTTCGGTAAAAATATCGAGATTAATAATAGTATCAATTCCTTCTTGTTTCATGCTTGAACCAACATTTACTCCAAAAGAATAACTTAATGAATCGCGATTATTAGAAAGCTTTACTTCCTTATTTTCTTTTTTACCACTGCACGAAGCGAATACTATCGAAACAGTAATAAATGCAACATAAATAAAAGATTTTTTCATATAAATATTTGATTTTAAAATTTTGCACGAAGGTAATTAAATTTTATTTAGTGTTTGCAAAAAAAACTAAAAAATTACATTTACCAGCGATTGTTAAATTACTCACAATCTTTTTTATTTTTTTATAGGTGTTCGTGAGATCGCTTTGCTAAGTTGCTTAATTGTTAAATTGTTATTCAACAACAATTTAACAATTTAGCCATTAAAATAAACAAGAACAATCTGATAGCTATCGAATTTATGTGTTTTCTTTCAGACAATATTTAAACTATTCTTTTTCTATACCTTTTTTAAATTTCTTTTTTGCTATTTCCTGTCCGGTTTCGCTGAAATAAATCCATTTTCCATCTTTTAATCCATTGTAATATTGTCCCTTAACTTTTATAGTTCCACTATCATAATAAAATTCTGCATCGCCGTTTGGTAAATAATTTTTAACTATTATTAATGCTTTTGGTTTACCATTTTCGTAATATTCTTTATAATTTCCTTCCATTAAATCCTGAACAAAATCCATTTCGGCTTTAATATTTTGAGCGGGATTATCGTAGTAAAAAATGCAATGTCCGCTTACAAAACCTTCTTCATATTTTATAATACTTTGCATGTTTCCTGATAAATAGTAATTTTTCCATACTCCATGAGGTTTTCCATCAATTACATTTCCTTCGGACATTTTTTGTTTATCGTTGTAATATAATGTTACTGGTGCATTATCAGATGTTGGTACTCCTGTTAAATCAACTTTAAAGCGTAAACTATCGTAATCTTTATAGAAAAGCTCTTCGGCAGAATTTTCAATTTTTTCTAATGTTTCGTCCATTAACGCATTAGGGTCGTGTTCGGTAATTAGCAATGTTTTAAACATTTCGTCATCTGAAACTAATTGAAATCCAATTCTAACAAAACTCAAAATAAGGTCTTTATTGTTTTTTAAACTTGTTTTTAAAGAATCATTTCCGTAAAAATACATGTGTTGATATATTTTTGGAGTCTGAATAAATGCACTAACATTTGCTTCATCATCAAAATCTTTTTTAAAGTTCATAAAAGCTTCATTTTTTGAAAGTGTTTTTTGGTTTTTGTATGAGTCAATTACATCAATAAGTTGGCTGTCGGAATTTGAAAACACAACATAATCGCCAATATAAGTGAAGTACGGTTTTTCCAACTTACCAAACATTTTTCCAAGAAACATTTTGAAAAACCCTTTAACACTTAAATAATTTATTGGGTAACCTTGATATTCTGTTTCCTGAAATTTAACGGGTGTGCGTTTTTTAATCTGGCGTAATAAATGTGCGAGTCCTGATTGTGCTTTTGAAATATCATTGGCTTTTATTATAACTACAACATCTTCTTCGCGTGCATTGGCTTCGGGTTGAAGTTTTACAAAAGCTATTTCGCTTCCAATCCAGCTGAAAAAATCGTCTTTTAAATTTACTTTTAAAAATTTCTCAAGTTTTTCGATATTGTGATTGTAATCTTCGTATTTGGTTGTATCCGACGATTTATAATATTCTTTAAGCTTTTCAAAAAGAACGTTGAAATCGTTGAAACACATTGGCATATAGAGTGCTGCATTTTCGGGAACAATTTCGTATGAAGACATTTTACCTGGTTTAACTTGCAAAAGTGCGTTCAAATATGATGGAACGCTATCATAAAGATTGGAATAACCAATCATGCTTAATCTTTCGTTTTCTAAATTGCATTTTAACGATGTGTAAGCCATTGTTTGCGATAATGCATTAACTAAATCGCTGCTCTCGTCTATGTAACATTTTAAATAATCGGGAATAATTTTATAGTTTATATAAAAGTTAAAAAGCGATGATTTTGTTTCATTTTTAGCGAGTTGGAACTTTTTGTTATTGAGCCAGTAATTGAAATCTTTTTGGTCAATAGCTTTTTCAACAAGTGCCGAAGTATAACTGCCTATCATTAAATTATCAATAAAAGCAAAGCTTAATGTTTCTTTTGTTTTTGTATCAAGCATATCAATAATTTCAATGCCTTTGTAATCTCTTTTTGATATAGAATAATCGGAAAAAAGATTTAATGTTTCCAATAATATTGATACCTGACCGGCTTTTTGAACATCAACAACAAACAAGAAATTATAGTCTTTCTTCGAAATCATGTGGGCAGAAACTACCAATTGACGGTTGCTTAAAAGCATATCCATTGTTTCGTTGTACTTCATAAGCGAGTCGAGCGATGCGGCACTTTTGTTAATATCGGCAAAATATGGATTTTGTTTTAAATGATTCCACATTTTACTCTGGCTTATTGCATTCCAGCCGTCGTTTAAGTTGCTTGTTTCTATTACAAAAATTGCATCGTCGGGAATAAGTGTGTATGGGTCGCGGTTGTTTATGTTTTTAAAATATATGTAAGCAAAAAAACTCCCGATTCCAATTAAAGCAATCAGAATAATGATAAGTAAACCTTTGAATAACTTTTTCATAAGTATATTTTTAAACCAATGCAAGATACAAAATTAGTAATAAAAGGAATTTAAATAATTTAAATGAATTATATTAATTGTCTTAATGTATAACTAAAAAAATAATTAATTATGAAAAAAATTTACACATTTATTTTATTGTAACTACTCAGCCACTAAATTAACTTTAAAATAGCCACAGATTCACAGA
>JAVHRJ010000574.1:0-1707 GCA_036171595.1 Bacteroidales bacterium | reverse complement strand
TACAAAATTCTTTTACTTTTATATACTCAAAAAAGAATATATTAGCAACTGGTTGTTTATTTCAAATTGTATATTATTTTCGTATCAAATTTATACCGTGAACGGTTACCAAGAATGATTCAAGGAATAAAAAATTTAGTTTTTTCCCAACCGCACGGGATTAAATACCCAACGCACATTTGCACATTCAAAAACTTTTGCCAAAACGCTGATGACAACAGAAAAGTTTTTGAAAGAGCTAATCTCCAATCGCTCACATTTAATTATCTTAACCTCACAGACAGCCCTATCAGCCCTCAGTCAGGCACAATTTGTTTTTTTTTGAATATAATTGTTTTCAGAGGTAAAAAAACAAATCGAGTCTGACTTTGCCTACGTTTCAAGCCAATAATGAATTGATTTAATAAGCGGCTTGACAGCCGCAAAATGTATTACTTTATTTTGAATTATTGATAGAATTTTCTTAATTTTGTCTAAAATTTTAACAACGAGATAAATAATAGAATATGCAAATACAGGAAAAAAAATTAGAATTACTTGACTGGATTTTACATGTTAATGATGAAAATATTCTGAATAACATTGAACGAATAAGGCTTAAATTTACCAGAACAAGAAAACAGGACTTATCTAATTCACCGGAATATGGTCGCATGAAAGGACAAATTATAATATCGCCTGATTTTAACGAACCTTTAGAGGATTTTAAAGAATATATGCCATGAATTTATTATTAGATACACAGGCATTTTTATGGTACGAGGCAGCTGATTCCCGCTTAACAGATAAAGCGAAAGATGCAATACAGAACCCTGCAAATATTAAATTCATCAGCATAGCATCTTTTTGGGAAATTGTAATAAAAGCCAGCCTCGGGAAATTACAATTACATAAACCTTTAGAAGTACTCTATTCGTTAAAAGGGTATCAGCATCTCAACATATCATTTTTTCATTTTGAAAAACTAATGAATCTGGAGTTTCATCATAAAGACCCTTTTGACCGCCTTATAATTTCACAGGCATTAGCTGAAAAGACACAGGTTGTCAGTAGCGATGAAATTTTCGATAAATACAAAATGAAAAGAATTTGGTAATATTGAAATCAAATATTATTGCAAAAGATATTAAAATTACGTTTACTTTTGGTTATTGATTTTTTTAAATTCCAAATAAAATGAAAACTGTTATTGTAAATATTCCTGAAAAGAAAGAAGACTTCTTTTTGTCCTTATTAAAAGAATTTCGCTACAAATCACGAGTATTATCTGCTGAAGATAAAGAAGACATGGCTATTGCCAAATGGATAGATGACGGTTTGGATAGCGAAGAAGTTTCAGAAGAAGTCGTTTTTAACAAATTAAGGAAACATGGAGTTAAAATATAAAGGTCAATTTAACAGGGACATTGACATTGATAATACGAGTTCTTGCAAGAAAACTCAGTGTCAGAGATTTTCAAAACACGGCATACTGCTAGTAACAGTATGAGCGAGCCTGTGGGTTGTTTAACGAAAAAATCGGACATTATGGACAGACACTGGATAATAACAAACACGGTTATCTAACCCTTTTTTTTACCATCAAACTTTTGAACAGAATACGTATTAAAAATGATCATGCAACACAATAACAACTTTTTACGTCTTTTATCCAAGAGTCCACTCCGAAAAGTCTTTTAACCCCTAAATCCCCTAAAGGGGACTTTA
>JAVHRJ010000573.1:0-1707 GCA_036171595.1 Bacteroidales bacterium | reverse complement strand
CTTGCTCACGTAAGAGAGAGGTTTAGATTAATGCAAATTGAAAAAATTATTGGGCAAAAGTTCGAACAAAAACAAATTCCAAGTGGAAACGATATTTGTTACAAGCAATTAATGAATATGGTTGATAAAATGGAAAATGTTGATGTAAACGAAAAGGGAATAAATACTTTTTTACCTGCAGTACTCGAAAAACTATCACATCTCGAAAAAGAAGAAATTATTAAGCGATTTGTTTCTTTAGAGTTTAATAGGTTTTTAGATTATTATAAAAAAGCTCCAGATTTAAATGTTGAAATAAGAAAAGACAGATCTAACGAAAGAGGTGAAAGAGGAGAAAGAAGCGATAGAGGTGAAAGAAGTAGAGCAACAATTCGCGAAGCATCAGCTTTTACTGTTTTGCGAATAAACATTGGCTCTGCCGATGGTTTAGATGTTAGAAAGCTTATTGGAATAGTTAATGATTTTACAAACGATAGAAGTATTGCCATAGGTAAAGCCAACATTAGACCTTATTTTGCTTTGTTTGGTGTCGATAAAAACTCGGCCGAAACAGTATTAAAATCGTTAAATGGTAAACTTGCTAACAATAGGAAAATAATTATTGAAATTGCACGCGATTCTGATCAAAATATGAGTAGCGAAAGAGGAGAATCAAGATCTCCGAGGAATTTTAAAAGACATAGTAGTCGCAATAAATAAAATTATTTATTTTTGAAAAGTAAAAAAAAACATATTGCACATGAATTGGTAAAACCCAAGCAATCAAAATTTGTTGTTGATGAGGCTACCACACTTATTAAATTTTTAAGAAAACAATTTCCAAACAAGGGGAGTAATAAAATAAAACAATTAATAGAAAGAAAAGTTGTTACAGTAAATGGCGAAACTATAACATATTTTACTCAACCGCTACTTATTAAGCAAATTGTTATTGTTAGTGAGCAACCAAAGCAAGAGGATATTGTTTTCTCAAAATTTAAAATTTTGTTCGAAGATGAAAGTATTATTGTTATTGACAAAAAAGCTGGTTTGCTTTCTATAGCTACACAAAAAGAAATTGAAAAAACAGCTTACAGTTTACTTTCTGAATATGTTAAAAGAAAAAATATTCATTCGCGAATTTTTATTGTTCATCGTTTAGATAAACAAACGTCGGGTGTTATGATTTTTGCAAAAAATCAGGATGTTAAAATTAAACTCCAACAAAACTGGGGCGAAATGATAATTGAGCGTTCATATACAGTTTTAGTTGAAGGTGTAGTTACTCCAAAAGAAGGAACAATTACATCGTGGTTAAAAGAAAACAAGATGTATAAAATGTATTCTGTTATAACACCTGACAATGAATCGCAAAAAGCAATTACTAACTATAAAGTTGACAAACAAAATTGCGAATATACACTTTTAACAGCAAAGTTAGAAACGGGACGAAAAAATCAGATAAGAGTACACTTTTTCGATTTGGGTTTTCCAGTTGTCGGCGACATTAAATATGGTGCAACTCACAATCCAATTAAACGATTAGGGTTACATGCAAAGCTAATAAAATTCACGCATCCAATTACAAATAAAATTTTACAATTCGAATCACCTATCCCGAGCGAATTTTTAAGATTGATTTAAAGCAATTAAGCCAATAATTACAATTTATTTAGTCGAACCTTAAAAACCGCACAACATACTTATTAATAATTAGTTGTGCATAAC
>JAVHRJ010000572.1:0-1708 GCA_036171595.1 Bacteroidales bacterium | reverse complement strand
ATTTCGCTTCAACCCGACTCAAAACACAAATTCGCATCGGCTGGAACATTTTTATGGAACAATCGGAAAAGTTGGGGGAAATAATTTAAAATAATATATTAGCCTAAAAATTATGTATTATGTGCGATATATCTTTTATAGAAAAAATATTACCAGATGGGATACTTAATTACTTTGAAGTAACCCAATTCAGTAAAGAAGAATCATGTTTTAGAATTTATTTAATTGAAAAAAACACCCCACCAGTAGAATTTGTTGGAGATAAGCTAACTTCGAAAGGTTTCTTTGATGAGATAACCATACAGGACTTTCCAATTCGAGGTAAAGCATCATATCTTCACATAAAGCGAAGAAAATGGATTAATGAAGCCACAGGAAATATTGTTTTTAGAGATTGGAATATTGTAGCAAAAGGAACTCGAATGACGCATGAATTTGCGTCTTTTTTAAAAGCATTTGCTCGATACTAAGCCGATTAGTGCTAACGGCTTGGGTGATTACTTTAAAGTTAATGGAAAGTTATTAGAAGAACAATACAGAGACCATTTAAGTAACTTCTACGAATGGGAACAACTTGACCATGCTTGTGATTGGGTATTATTTCCAAAAAACATTAGTGAATATATCAGTATTGATGAAACCTCTTTATCTGATGGAGAATTATATACTATAGTTACCAATAAAAAAGCAAAAGGTAAAAAGGGCGTTTTAATAGCTATTGTTAAAGGAACAAATAGTACTTATGTAAGGGAAATACTTGAAAAAATTCCAATAAAAAAAAGAAAAATTGTTAAGGAAATAACATTAGATATGGCTCCGACAATGGAATTAATAGCAAAATGTACCTTTCCTGAATCCACGTTAGTTACAGACAGGTTCCATGTTCAAAAACTTGCCTATGATGCCGTACAAGAGCTTCGTATAAAACATCGTTGGGGAGCAATAGAACAGGAAAATAAAGAAATAGAATTGGCAAAAGAACTACAACAAAAGCACACTCCTGATGTGCTTGATAATGGTGATACTCTAAAACAATTATTAGCAAGAAGTCGTTATTTGTTATTTAAATCTGAATCTAAATGGACACCTACACAACAACGTAGAGCAAATTTATTATTTGCCAAATATCCTGATATTAAAGAAGCATATGATTTATCAATGGAACTGGGAAGAATTTATCATACTACAAAAAACAAAGGCATTGCCTTTACAAGATTAGCTAAATGGTATGATAAAGTTGAAAAATCTGGATTTAAAACATTTAACATTGTTGCTAAATCAATACAGGAGCATTATCTAACAATATTAAACTTCTTTGATAATAGAAGTACAAATGCTTCTGCCGAATCATTTAATGCTAAAATAAAGGCATTTAGGGCTTCTTTCAGAGGAGTTAGAAATGTCCCTTTCTTTATTTTTAGATTATCAAATATTTATGCTTAAAAATAAAGCCCCCAACTTTTCCGATTGTTCCATTTAATGCATTTGTATATGCCTGTTTTGCAATTATTAATGACGAATCAGGATTTGTTGACAAATATTCACCAGCCTTTTTAATTTCTTTTTCAACAATTGAATCATTTAAAACAATGTCTTTTTGTGAAAATAATAATGATGAATATAGTAAGCAGAATATACTTGTTAGACAAAAGATTTTATATCGTTTGAGGAAATTCATAACACAATTATAATAAATAGTCGAACCTTA
>JAVHRJ010000571.1:0-8839 GCA_036171595.1 Bacteroidales bacterium | reverse complement strand
GCGAAGCGATCTCACGAACACCTTGAAAATAAAATTAAAATGTGAGTAATCTTTTATAGTAAATAATTATTCAAAAATACAATACAAATATAAATTATTTTTGATTCTTTATAGATTTAATTATTTTGTAAATTTCGTGAATTTCAATTATATATAAAAATAATTTCCTGTAATATTACAAATTAATAACAAAAAATTCAGCAAGCACATATTTATCATTGTTGAATTATTATACGCCTGTATAATAATTCAACACCACAGATAAAACACAAACAAACAATTACTTATCTTAATTTTCATTATAAGGTGTTGAATATATAAACAATTTATGTGATATAAATTTCAACACTTATCGTTATATGTTATTGCATGCCTGCACTTTGCAACGTTTGGCATTGTAATTGGAATGCCAAGTTTAAAAACAAAAAAGAAAGGAGAATAAAATGACAGCATTAATTTTTTTAACATTCGTACTTCTCTGTTTGGGAGTAAATGTATTAAATCAACATATAAATTTAAAAAACAAAAAAGAAAGGAGAATAAAATGGCAGCATTAATCTTTTTAGCACTCATACTTCTCAGTTTGGGGGTACATGCATTAAATCAACACATCAGTTTAAAAACAAATCAGAAAGGAGAATAATATGGTATTATTAATCTTTGTCGCATTCGTGCTTCTCTGTTTGGGGGTAGATGCAATAGTTCAGTTTAGAAGACATAAAAAAGCAGTTGTTCAGGAAGTCGCTTATGCATTTCCTAATTTTTTTAGTGAAAATACAATTGTAGTCCCCAAAGGGCTGTATTTTGACAAAACACATACATGGGCATTTATGGATAAAGACGGGATGGTTAAAATTGGAATTGATGATTTTTTTCCCCATGTAACTGGCTTACTTACTGGTATCAAAATGAAAAATTCCGGAGAAACGATAAAAAAGAATGAAGTGTTCCTATCCATCATCCGAAATGGCAAACAATTAAACATCAAAGCTCCTGTTTCGGGAGTCATTAAAACACAAAATAAAGCACTTCTTACCAATACATCTTTAATAAATTCTTTTCCATATTCTGATGGCTGGGTGTATGTTATAGAACCGACTAATTGGGTAAGAGAAATTCAGTTTTTGTTCATAGCTGAAAAATTCAGTACTTGGCTAAATACTGAATTTACCCGCCTGAAGGATTTTCTTGCGGTTTATTCAAAAGTCAATACTCCGGAATATGCAGGTGTGATACTTCAGGATGGCGGAGCACTTAAAGATGGCGTTTTGTCCAATCTTGATCCTGAAATATGGGAAGATTTTCAAACCAATTTTATTAATAAATTCAAATAACAACAAAATTATGAATGTGTTTTATTATTAAATTATTAAAAAATTGAAAATTATGAGTATTAATCGAAGAGATTTCATTAAGACAATTGGGATTGCAGGAGTTGTCCTTACCGTTGGGAAAGAACTTCTGGCAGCTCCAAAAAAAGAAGAAAAAGAAATAGAATTCTCCGGAATACTTTACGATTCTACACGATGCGTAGGATGTCAAACTTGCGAACATGTTTGTGCAAAAGCACATGATTTACCGGAACCCAAGGATGATGAACTAAAAGTAGGAGTTGAACGAAAAACAGATGAAACACGACGAACTGTAATTAATAGCTATAAAACTTCAAAAGGGGAAGTATTTGTTAAAAAGCAGTGCATGCATTGTAATGAACCAGCCTGTGCAGCTGCATGCCTTACACAAGCTATGCATAAAACAAAAGAAGGACCAATTATCTGGAGAGGTAATAAATGCATGGGGTGTCGTTATTGCATGGTTTCATGTCCGTTTGATATTCCGAAATTTGAATATCACAGTGCAAATCCAAAAATTCAAAAGTGTGATATGTGTTATGATAAGCAAAAAGATGGAAAAAAACCTACCTGTGTTGAAAATTGCCCGGCAGAAGCATTAGTTTTTGGAACCCGTAGAGAATTAATTAAAGAAGCAAGGAAAAGAATTCAAGAAAATCCCGACCAATATGTAGATTATATATATGGTGAACATGAAGCCGGCGGAACAGGATTTTTATATCTTTCACCCGTTCCATTTAATGAATTGGGTTTTAATACTTCACTTCAAAAAACATCATACCCTGAACTGTCAAAAGGATTTCTATATAGTGTTCCTTCAATATTTGTACTTTGGCCCGCACTATTATTAGGAATTCATGAAGCTACAAAAAATAATAACCATAATGAAGAAGAAAATGAATAATATAAACAATAACATAGCAAAAGATTCTGGTAGTGTATCTACCTGGAAGTTTTTTTTAAGTGAGCTAAAACCAAAAGGTAAATGGCTTACACCTTTTAATATTATTTCAATTCCGATTATACTTTTAGGTTTGGCACTGATAGTCATTCGTTTCTGGAAGGGATTAGGCTCTATTACAAACCTTACACAAGAAGTTCCATGGGGCTTGTGGATAGGTTTTGATGTGGTTACAGGTGTTGCATTTGCCGGTGGAGCTTATGTGCTAACTTTTATGGTGTATATCCTGAATATGAATAAGTACCATTCCATTGTTAGGGTAGTTGTGTTAAACGGTTTCCTAGCTTATGTGTTTTATGCAGGAGCCTTATTATTAGATTTGGGACGTCCCTGGAATGTAATAAATCCTATTATAGGGAACAACTTTGGAACAAGTTCGGTTTTATTTCTGGTTGCGTGGCATTTCCTGCTTTATATGATAGCACAACTGATTGAATTTTCACCTGCTATTGCAGAATGGCTCGGAGCCAAACGTGCCCGGAAAATCCTTTCAGGTATGACAATTGCCGCCGTTATTTTCGGTATTACATTATCCACGCTTCACCAATCAGGACTGGGTGCTCTTTATATGATGGCAAAAGACAAAATACATCCACTATGGTATTCAGAATTTATTCCTGTCATGTTTTTTGTGTCAAGTATTTTTGCCGGGCTTTCGATGGTTATTTTTGAGGGAACCATCAGCTATAAAGTGTTTTTCAACCAGGTTAGTGAAAAAAATCATAATGCACATAATAGAATAATTCATGGATTAGCAAAAATCTGTGCCGGAGCTATGTTTGCTTACTTTTCTTTACAAGTTCTCATTTTTATTCACGGGCGGCATTGGAATTTATTAAATACTGGTATGGGCTATTGGTATATTCTGGAGATGCTCGGTTTTGTTCTTGTGCCTATGATACTCTATTTCTACAGTTACAGGAAAAATAATATTTTTTTGATAAAACTTGCAGCCATTATAACTATGCTCGGAGTCATTTTGAACAGATTAAATGTTACTGTTATTGGTTTTAGATGGGATGCAGCAATACGATATGTTCCATCATGGATGGAAATTGTAGTTACTCTGGCAGTAATATGTACAGAAATATGGGTATTCAGGTGGATTGTTAACCGTATGCCTGTTTTACGGGAATCACCTTCTTGGGTAAAAGAAGAAAAATAAATTAACCAGTTACCACTTAATACGTGATAACACAAAACAATAAGAATATGGACGGATTTAGCTACTTTAACATTTTTGAAACGAAAGGAATTGAATACTTAGCAATCATAGCTTTCTTAGCTCTGCTAATTCCTTTCTGGGTTGTATTAAACAAACAAGTAAAAATAACAAAGCAAATTCAAAATACTTTAGGAATTCTTTCAGCAAATATTTTAAGAATTCCTCAGGGGTTATTTTACAGTAAAAACCACACTTGGATTCATTTGGAAAAATCCGGTGTTGCCAATCTGGGGTTGGATGATTTGCTTCAGCACCTTACAGGAGAAGTGAAATTCAGCAATCTTATAAATCCTGGCGAAATGATTAACAAAGGAGATTTACTTGCCGAAATTGAGCAAAACAGTAAACTGCTTAAGATATTTTCTCCCATTTCCGGAAAAATCCTGAAAACAAACTCAATGCTCAATGAGAGCCCGGAAATGTTAAATGAGGATCCGTACGGAAAAGGTTGGATTTATAAAATTAAACCATCAAACTGGATTGCTGAAACAAATTCATGTTTTTTTGCTGAAGATGCTACAAATTGGGCAACAAAGGAATTAGAAAGATTTAAGGATTTTCTGATGGTGTCAATGGGAAAACATTCACACGAACCTTCAATAATAACATTGCAGGATGGTGGCGAATTGCGTAACAATACACTTTCCGAATTGCCTGATGAAGTATGGCAGGATTTTCAAAAAGAATTTTTAAACCATACTTAACAAAAAGATTAATTTAAAAAACTGGTGTTAAATCACCAGTTTTTTTTATACTTTTACATTGGAATATAACTTATACCAATTAGCGTTCTAATACATTCACGTCATTCCTGCGAAAGCAGGAATCTCCTTTAAAAATGTGAGATTGCGGGTCAAGCCCGCAATGATGTAATTGGAAAACGAATTGGTATTAAGTGTTTTAGCAATTAATTTATATTAAAAAAATTGTCACAATGATTTTCTTTAAAAAAACAAAGAAAAAAAATACAGAAAATGCATTACTTAAAAAGTATGTAAGATTCCGATTGTCTATTTATGGTCAGGTGATTTATGTAATCACTATTTTATCTATTGTTCTGTTTGTGTCATTTGGAATTATTTTCAGGTCTGTAAACGAAAAATACATGCAAAGTGTTATTAAGCAAAGTGGAAACATGATAAGTTCCCTTGTTCAAGGTTCTTTATATCGTTCAATGCTTAAAAATGATAATGAGGAACTGCAAAACACACTTGATGTTATTAATAAAATGTCAGGCATTGATGGCATTCATATATATGATAATAATGACAGTTTGGTTACATCAAGTTTAACCAACATTTCTGTAAATCCAAATTGTAAGGATTGTCATGCTATTAATGCAATGATTCCCCGAAAAGAAAAATCTTATAGGGTAATAAATTTAAATAGTGAATGTGCGATGAATCAAAAACATTTTGATTCCAGACATCTTATTATTAGGTCGCCTATTTTAAATGAAAAATCCTGTTATACTTCGGAATGTCACGTTCATAATGAAAGCGAGAAAGTTCTCGGTTCAATTGTTATAATAAGTCCATTGGGAGATATTGATGCAGCGTTAGAGAGGTCTTCAACAGATTTCTTCTTATTGGCATCATTGATGACTCTTTTGCTACTATTATTTTTAATATTTTTTACAAGAAAAACAATTAAAAATCCGTTAAATGCTATAATAAAAGCCAGTCAGGCTGTTGCAAATGGCGATACAAATATAAGGCTTGATATAAAGCACAGACAATTGGACGATATGAAGATGGTTTCCTACGCATTTAATAATATGCTTGACAATCTGAATACTGCTACATTAGAGTTGCAAAACTGGTCGCATCAGCTTGAATATAAAGTTCAAAAAAAATCTGAAGAGTTATCAGAAGCTCAAAATGAATTAATACATATTGAGAAAATAGCTTCTCTTGGAAAATTATCTGCTTCAGTTGCACATGAAATAAATAACCCTTTGTCAGGTGTACTAACTTATACAAAATTGATATATAAGCAATTAAGTAAATTAGAGTTGGATGCCACAATAAAAGGGTCAATGTTAAAACACTTAAAAGTAATTGAAACTGAAACTAAACGCTGTGGAGATATTGTTAAAGGGTTGTTAGATTTTTCAAAAAAAGACCAACAAAACTTTGAAACAAAACAACTTCATGAAATATTAAAGGAAACATACAATTTGATGGCACATCAAATGGAAATGGCAAATATTAACTTTAAAACAGATTTTTCTGCCAGAACGGATTTAATATATTGCAGTGAGAACCAGATAAAACAGGCATGTGTTGCCATTATTGTGAATGCTTCTGAAGCAATTTCGGAGAACGGGGAAATTCTTATTAAAACGACAAATCCGGATGAGGATAATATTAAACTCGAAATAATTGATAACGGATCAGGCATTGCTCCTGAAGACATTCCACATATTTTCGAACCTTTCTTCTCAGCAAAGCATAAAGAAAGTGGTATTGGTTTGGGATTGGCAATTGTTTTCGGTATTGTTCAAAGCCACAAAGGAAAAATAGAAGTAGAATCTAAGTTAGGAAAAGGAACAATAATATCAATAACATTACCTTTGATTAAAAATTAATTATAATGCAAACAGCAATAAATTTATCTTTTACTGAAACAAAATTGTCAAATTGTCCCCCTTTTTGTCCCCCTTTTTGAAGGGGGTAGGGGGATGAGAAAATTGTTAAATTGCTATATTGTTAAATTGTTATAAAACGAGCATTACATGGTATAGCTCATAATTAGAATTACAATATAACTATTTATAGTATAAAATGAATTTTATGCTGGCATTACCAAAAAGTTAATATATTTACAGCATAAGTTCCTATAATACTATGTTGGAAAAAACATATTTCAATCTGTTGAGTAGTAACAAAAATTAAACATAAAATAATGGCAGAAAAAATTTCAATATTAATAGTTGACGATGAAGAATCCGTAAGAGATTCTTTATACAACTGGTTCATAGAAGACGGTTATTCTGTAGAATGTGCCGAAAATGCCAAAAAAGCATTGTCAATGCTTGAATCAAAAAATTTTAATATTATTTTGGCAGATATTAAAATGCCGGGAATGGATGGATTGGAAATGCAAAGAAGAATAAAATCTTTAAACAAGGATTCCATAGTCATTATTATGACTGCATTTGCATCTGTTGACTCCGCTGTTCAGGCTTTAAAAGACGGTGCTTATGATTATATTACAAAACCTTTTGACCCCGACGATTTATCACATTTAATTCGTAATGCTACAAAACAAATTTCTTTAAAAGCAGAAAATGAAGCTCTGAAAGAAAAATTTGTTTCTTTGGAAAATATAGACGACCTTATTGGTAACAGTGAAGCAATGTTAAAGGTTCTTAAGGAAGTTGGAATCGTTGCTCAATCTAATTCGTCTGTTATTATTACTGGCGAAAGCGGCACAGGTAAAGAGCTTATTGCCAGAGCTATTCATTCCAATTCTCAACGTAAATATTTTCCATTAGTTAGTGTTCATTGCGGAGCTTTGACCGAAAGTTTATTGGAAAGTGAATTATTCGGACACGAAAAAGGAGCATTTACAGGTGCAATGTTTAATCGTAAGGGAAGATTCGAAATGGCTGATGGTGGTACAATCTTTCTTGATGAAATTGCTACCATTTCTGCTAAAATGCAGGTAGAATTACTGCGTGTTCTGGAATCAAAGAGTTTTGTACGGGTAGGTGGCAATAAGGAAATCACATCTGATTTCAGAGTAATCTGTGCCACAAACAGGGATTTGAAAAAAATGGTAGAAAAAGGAACTTTTCGTGAAGACCTGTATTACCGTCTGAATGTTGTTAATATTACTATTCCACCACTCCGTGATAGAATGGAAGATATTCCCATGCTCGTAGATTATTTTATTAAAAAATATTGTACATCTATGAGTCGAGATATCATTACAATAGATTCCACAGTTTTAAAACGTCTGGAAGAATTTGAATTTCCCGGAAATGTTCGTGAACTTGAAAACATGATTGAGCGGGCAATTGTAATCGGAAACGGTAAGGAAATCCGTCTCAAAGACCTGCCATTGGAAAAAAACACAATAAACAATTCTGTTGAAAGTCTGGATGAACTCGAAAAAAACCACATTCTTCAAATTCTTATTAAATACGGATGGAATATAAGCCGTTCAGCAGATGCCTTAAAAGTGGACAGGGTAACACTTTACAATAAAATTAAGAAATATGATTTAAAACACACAAAATGACAGCAATGGCAATGGTTATTTATTTAAGTGAAGTTCTAAATATTTAAAAAATAACGAATAATGAACATCGAACTCCGAATAATGAATGAAGTAAAACTTCGATATTTGTAACACCGAGCAAAATCGAAGTACGATATTCGATATTAATAAACAACCTTTGATGATGAGTATAAATTTTCATTATTCAAAAAAACGAATCCGATAGCTATCGGATTATAGAACCGTCTTTAAATGAATAAACAAAGTATTACATTAGTGTCTTATGGAAATTTCGAGAAGGATTTTCTCAGAAAGATAGCTGAGGATGTAACACGTGAATTTATTTTACCAGTAATTATCGAAGAAAATTATATTGATTTAAGCGAATTTTATGACCCAAACCGAAGACAATACGATGGTAACAAATTGCTAAAAGAAATGGAATCTGTTTATTCTTCCGAATCTTTTAAAACTATCGGGCTATTTCGAGTGGATATTTTTATTCCTATTCTGACTTATATTTATGGACAAGCGATATTAAACGGAAGTACTGGAATTGCATCAATATACCGGCTTAAAAATGAACTTTATGGCATGAAGCAAGATGAAAATTTACTTCTGGAACGTTTCAAAAAAGTAGTTATCCATGAAATTGGTCATACCTTTGGATTAATACACTGCCACATTCCAACGTGTGTGATGAGATCCAGTTCTTATGTGGAAATTCTTGACCAAAAAAGCAAAAATCTCTGCACTTTATGTCGAAAAAAGTTAAAAATATATTAGACATCTTTTCAAATAAATTGTTATAAAATTATAATAAAATGGCAACACATTAATAGACTGTGAATTAAAAATATATCATATTGAAGCTTTCTAATAATAAAATTATTTTTCAAAGGTTATTTCGGTTTGACAATACTATCAAACCATATAAGGATAAAAAATAAATACAATAAAAAATATTTATTAAAAATAGAAATTATTGCTTAAAACATTTGTAATTGCCAGTTTTTGAATAGTCGGGGTGAGAAGACTCGAACTTCCGACCTCCACGTCCCGAACGTGGCGCGC
>JAVHRJ010000570.1:0-8850 GCA_036171595.1 Bacteroidales bacterium | reverse complement strand
AATGTCAATCGAAATTCGTGAAGTAAAAACAAATAGTGAAATAAAGAAATTTGTTAAATTTCCATTTTCGCTTTATAAAGAAAATAAATATTGGGTGCCGCCTATTATCAATGATGAAATTAAATCATTAATGCCCGAGCATAATCCTGCTTTTGAACAATGCAAAGCAAAATTTTGGTTAGCATACAAAAATGGTGAAATTGCTGGTAGAATTGGTGCTATAATTAATGAATTTTTTAACGAAAAATCTGGCGAAAAAAATGGACGCTTTAGCCGACTCGAATTTATTAACGATCACGAAGTTGTTTCTGAATTAATAAAAACAGCCGAAAATTGGTTACGTGAGCAAGGAATGGTAAAAGTATTAGGTCCACTTGGATTTAATAACTTAGACATGCAAGGTATGTTGGTTGAAGGTTTTGATCATTTGCCATCTATTGCCTCAGTTTATCACATGCCGTATTATTTAGAGCATCTCGAAAAACTTGGTTACGAAAAAGACATTGATTGGCTTGAGTTCCGTTTAACATTAACAGATGTGCCTGTTGATAAAGCTAATCGTGGTGCTGCACTTATTCAAAAACGTTTTGGAATAGAAGTTATGCACTTTAAAACAATAGCTGAATTATTGCCATACTCCGATTATATATTTACAATATTAAACGATGCTTTCAGCGATTTGCCTTTTGTAACACCGTTCACACCAAAAATGATGGCGTACTATAAGGACAAATATATTAAAATTTTAAATCCAGAATTTGTAAAGTTAGTAAAGCAAAAAGATGAGATAGTTGGTTTTATTATTGGCTTACCTAGTTTATCGGAAGCAATGCAAAAAGCAAATGGTAAACTTTTTCCTTTTGGTTTTTTTTATATTTTAAAAGCTAGAAAGGGAAAGGATGTAATGGACCAATTTCTCACTGGAGTTAAAAAAGATGTCATGTCAACTGGAGCTGGAGTGGTTTTGATGGCCGAAATTCAAAAGGAAATGATAAGTAAAGGAATGAAGTATATTGAAACTACTGGAATATTTGAAACTAATTCTAATGCAATTGCAAATTGGAAAAATTATGAACACATTCAACATAAGCGTAAGAGGTGTTTTAGAAAAATGTTATAACATTATAAAAATTGAGCTTAAAAGAAAATATAAAAAATAAATTTGGTAAGCTAAAGTTATCAAAAGATGTAAAAACTTTGCAAAGAGTTAAAACATTTCACAATTTTAATACTGCAAAATCTGTAGGCATTATTTTCGATGGTACAAACCCATCAGACTACGATGCAGCAAGAGCTTTTGCTAAATTTTTAACCGAAAAAAAAATAAGAGTTTTTGGATTAGGATTTGTTGAAACTAAAGAGGTTTCAAATTTTTATTCTTATTATACGGGGTTTAATTTTTTTACTATTAAAGACACAAACTGGCAGGGAATACCATCAAATCATAATGTTAACGATTTTATAAATGAAAAAATTGACATTTTGGTAGATTTACATTTAACTGAAAGTTTTCAACTTGATTATATATGTGCTATGTCAATAGCTGAATTTAAAATTGGAGCTTTAACTACAAAGAACAAATATTATGATTTTATGATTGATGTAAGCTCAAATCCAAATCCTGATTTTCTTTGCGATCAAATAAAACATTATCTATCGATTATTAATAATTCAACAAAATGAAAAACTTTAATGGCACAGGTGTTGCTTTAGTAACCCCATTTAAATCTGATAAAAGCATCGATTATAATTCGCTCGAAAAACTTGTGAATTATGTTATTGATGGGGGTGTAAATTATTTAGTTGTTATGGGAACAACAGCAGAAAATCCAACATTAAGTGCAATCGAAAAAGAAACTGTGATTAAGTTTATTATTGAAAAAAATGCTAGCAGAGTTCCTGTAGTGCTTGGAATTGGCGGAAATAATACTAATGTTGTAATTGAAAATATTAATAAAATTGATTTTAAAGGTATTGATGCTATATTATCAGTTGCACCTTATTATAACAAACCAAATCAAAATGGACTATATGAACATTTTGCTGCTATAGCTGAAAATAGTTCATTGCCAATAATTCTGTATAATGTTCCAGGACGTACAGGTGTAAATATTTCTTCATTAACAACCTTAAAGCTTGCTAAAAATTTTAAAAATATTATTGCTATTAAGGAAGCATCTGGGAATTTGGATCAAATTATGGAAATTATTGAGAAAAAGCCTGATGGCTTTGAAGTAATTTCTGGCGATGATGGACTAACTCTTCCTTTAATTTCTGTTGGAGTTATAGGGGTTATTTCTGTTGTTGCAAATGCCCTTCCAAAAGATTTTTCTAATATGGTTAATTTAGCATTATCTAGTAAATTTAATGAAGCTAAAAAAGAGCATTATAAAATGTTAGATTTTACTCGACTAATTTTTGCCGAAGGAAGTCCAGCAGGTGTAAAATATGCTTTAAAAAAATTAAACGTAATTGAAAATTATTTACGTTTGCCATTAGTTCCTGTTAGTGATGAACTATCCTTAAAAATTGACCAAAACTTTAAATTAAAATAATATTTAGCTATTTGTTATTAATAAAAGTGAATTGTAGGTTTTCAATCCCAATGGGATGAAAATTTTGTATAGAGCAAAATAAATTATTAATAAAATACATAATGGATAAATTTTTTTATAGAGTAAACTAAATTATTAATAAAATCCCGAATAGATGAGATTTTTATAGAGCAAAGTAAATTGTTGATTTAATTTTGAAGTGATGAGATTTTTGTAAATAAAATAAATTATTGATTTAATCCCGAAGGGATGAAATTATTATAGAAAATAAAATATTATATGAAATTAAACCATGAAAGGGTGAAATAAAATTAATTTTATGCCAGGAACATTTTCCCAATTATATATTCAAGTTGTTTTTGCAGTAAAGGGCAGAGAAAATCTTATTCAGAAAGAATGGAAAGATGAATTGTACAAATATTTGGCTGGAATAATAAAAGGGAAAGAACAAAAAACAATTATTGTTAATGGTATGCCTGACCATATTCATGCTTTTATTGGATTACGCCCTGCAATGGCTATATCCGATTTAGTGCGGGATATAAAAAATAATTCTTCCAATTTTATCAACGATAAAAAATTTGTAAAAGGGAAGTTTCAATGGCAAGAAGGATATGGAGCATTTTCGTATTCTCATTCGCATATTGAAAATGTTTATAATTATATTTTAAATCAACAGAAACATCATCAAAAGATAACATTTCATGAAGAATACGTTGATTTTTTGAAAAAATTTAACATAGAACACGATGAAAAATATTTGTTTGAATGGATTGAATGATAATATCACCCCTTTGGGGTTTTATTTGTGCGATATTTATATTCATTATAAAAATATTATCCCTTCGGGATTCAATAAAAGATTTATTAATGGCATATTAATTTCAAGATTATAATTTTCCATGGAACCTACTAATAATTTTATACCGATAAATAAATGGTTTGATGAAGAAATTTCAAGTCCATTAATTATTGCAGGTCCATGCAGTGCAGAAAGTGAAAGTCAGGTTTTAAGTACCGCTGAAGCAATTTCGCAAATTCCTGGTGTTAAAATTTTTAGAGCAGGAGTGTGGAAACCTCGTACTCGCCCAGGAAGTTTCGAAGGGGCTGGGAAAAAAGCATTGAAATGGTTACAAAAAGTTCAGCAACAAACTAAATTAAAAATTGCAGTTGAAGTTGCAACTCAACAACATGTTAAGGAATGTATTGATGCCGGTATTGATGTTTTTTGGTTAGGCGCCAGAACAACGTCTAATCCTTTTTCGGTTCAACAAATTGCAGAAGCATTGCACAATTGTAATATTCCTATTCTTATTAAAAATCCAATTAATCCCGACATTGAACTCTGGACTGGTGCTATTGAACGTATAATGCAAGTTGGCGTAACAAAAATTGCAGCAATTCATCGAGGTTTTTACCCTTTCGAAAAAACTATTTTGCGAAATATTCCTAAATGGGAAATTGCAATTGAATTAATGACTCGTTTTCCAGGTCTTCCTATTTTGTGCGATCCAAGCCATATTGCTGGTAATACAAAGTATATTAAAGAAATTTCGCAAAAAGCATTTGATCTTACATTTGATGGATTAATGATTGAGAGTCATATTTGTCCGAAAGAAGCTTTAAGCGATAAAAAGCAACAATTGTTACCTATAGATTTAAAGTTGTTGCTTGATTCTTTGCAGTTTCGACAATCAAATGTTGACAATGTATTATTAGATAAACTTGATTCTTTTCGCTCAAAAATTGATTCTATTGATTTTCAATTGTTAGAATTACTTTCGCAACGAATGAAAGTTGTTGAGGAAATTGGAGGTTATAAGAGCCATAACAATTTGTCGATATTGCAATTACGAAGATGGAAGCATATTATTGAAACCAGAATTGATTATGGTACCAAATTAGGATTGGATAATGATTTTATAAAACAGGTTTTGCAATTAATTCACGACGAATCAATTCTGAAACAATCTGAAATTGTAAATAAAAAGAAATAAATTCAAAAATTTATTTTGCCTGTTTCACAGTAAACTCAAAACTTTCCATTATTTGATTAGAAAGCATATTTTTACTAGCTTCTTCAATAATTTTTTCGGCATCTTTATTAGAAGATGCTTCAAATTCTATAGATATATGTTTGCCAATTCTAACATCGGTAGTGGTTTTGTAGCCAATGTTATGCATGCTCTGAAGAACTGCTTTTCCTTGCGGGTCTAAAAGTGCTTTTAACGGCATTACGTTTATTTCAGCTATGAATTTCATATATTAAATTGTTAAATATCTTTATTAATTTCAATTGTGTTTAAAATTTAAAGTTATAATATTTTTTAAATATTTATAAAATTAATTTTACAAACCTAACAGGTTTAAAAAACCTGTTAGGTTTTAACCTTATTTCTTAAATAAATCTAAAAAGATAGGATAGTGGTCGCTAAACCCACCGTTATATTTAAATCCAATAAAAGTTCTGAATGGCTTATCGCCAACAAATGCATCGTCTGGAACGGTTAAAAAATCGGCTTTAAAAACCATTGCATTGTCAACTGAGGTATATATTGAATTATTTTTCATTAACATTGAATTAGATACAATAATTTGGTCAATTAATCCCCATTCTCCTTGAAATTTTAAACTTCCCATACCTCTTTTTTCTTTCATATACCAAGCTAAATTGTATAATTGTCCTGGAGCTAAAGAATCGAAATTATGCCCTGCTTTTAGAACGTCTGTAACGCTAACGTCTTCGGGTTCATCGTTAAAATCACCAATTATTATAACATTACTCAATGAATTGGAACGGAATATGGAATCGACTTTATTTCTTAATGTTTGAGCTGCAATTTGTCTGTTCATTTCCGATTCTGAACGTCCACCAAATCGAGATGGCCAATGGTTTACAAAAATATTTAAAGTGTCGTTGTCTTTTGTGTAACCTCTTGCGTAAAGTATATCACGTGTTTTTTTTGCCGTATCAAATGGAAAAACTATTGGAATAAACTGTTTTGATATAAGTTTAAATTTGTCGCTTCTATAAAGCATTGCAACATCAATACCTCGTGCATCTGGCGATTCTTTATGAACAATTTCGTAGTTGCGAAATTTTAGTGGAGTGTTTTTCAATAAATCTTTTAATACAAATTCGTTTTCTACTTCGTAAAGTCCAACAATTTCTGGCAATTCCCAACCGCCAATAGCCGATAAAACTTTATATATTTTCTTTTGTTTATCTTTATATTTATCCCAAGTCCAAAAATGATTTCCTTCAGGAGTAAAATCATCGTCATTGGTTAGACTGTCGTTAAATGGGTCGTAATAATTTTCTAAATTATATGAAACAATTCTTAAATAGCCCCTATTATCATTAAAGTCGAGCGTCTCAATATGTTTCTGATTTTTATTTTGCAATTTACAAGAACAAAATGCAATAATAATTAATAGTATTAATGTTAATTTTCTCATTTGCTATCTTGTCTTTCGTATGCTCCAAGGTCGGGCATTCCAAACGAATATCTTGAGATTTCTAAAATATCCTTTTCATATGGCCAACTTGCAAAATATCCTTTATCTTTCACAAATGCTAAAGTGTCTAATGAAAAATCATCGTTATCTGGATTTTTTAAGCCCGGAGTGTGATTTTTGTAAACATTTTCCCAGTGTATATTGTTAGAAGTATTTGTTGTATCTGCAATTTTTAATAATGTGTTTTTAAATTTATAATTAAATGTGCCTGCATAAATAGCATCAAAAGCAACTTCGTTTTCTAAGTTGCCATAAATTATGCAATTTGTAAAAGTAGCTTCGTTTAAAGGTCTAACTTGATATACGCCGTTAACATCTTGATAATAATTATTTAATAATACCGATGGAGTTTGTCGGTTTGCGTATTGCCAAGTATTGTAAATTGTGCAATGATAAAATTGATATTTCCCTCCAATAGAAAGGTATAAGGCAAATTGACCGCAATTTGTTATAACATTATTCCATGCTTGAATATATGCACCTTGTCCAAAAATACCAACTGCGTTCATGTTTAATATTTTAGTGTTAGAAACAATAACAGTTGGATTTGTGTTCATTGTTGTATCGGCTTGCACACCAATAATTGCATTTTTTATTTCGCAGTAATTTAGTACGTTATCTTTACTTCCAGAAATAAAATAAATACCTGCCCATTGTCCTGGAACATCATCGTACCAATGTTCTAAACGGTCGTTTCTAAAAATTATTGGTTCTTCTTTACTACCCGATGCTTTTATAGTTCCTTTAACATACAACCTAGAATCTTTATGAAAATATATTTTTGTACCCGATTGAATGTTAAGAGTTATAAGTGTATCGACTAACATTGAATTATAAACCAAAAATGGTTTAGTGTTTGTCCATGTTGTGTTATTATGTATAATTTCTCCATTAATTAGATTTACATCTTGTCCAAAAGCTACCAATTTAACATCCTGAAAATTTCCATTTGTTTCAAAAACTATTGAATCTTGAACAACCAAAGGGTTATTTGAATTTAATGGGTCAACATGTACTTCTACAAAAATATATATACTATCTTTTGCATCTAATTCAATATTAGTTAATAGCCTTGTACTAATTCCGTTAATATTTAATCGAAAAAACGAAGCGTTACCTTTTGCTAAACGAATAGACGAAATTTTTATAGGTTGATCGTATGGGTTATAAACTTTAAAATTTAAAGTTGCAGAACCAATGGTAGTGAATACAGTATCGAATTGAACAGTATCGGTAGAGAAATTTAATTTTGCAGATGAATCGGTGAAAATTTTATCTTTTTTGCAAGATGTTATTGCAATGCAAATTATAAATGTAAATAAAATTAATTTTATTATTTTCATATATTATGAATTACGGTAAAATTAAACGAAAAAAATCGTTTTTATTGTATAAATCAATTAAAATATTGTAAACATTGTAGATTTAATATTATTAAACTATGAGTATATTGTGGGTTAAGCCTGCAATGACTAAGTTATTAGAATTTAATGAAAAATAAAAAAAACCTCACAAAAATACTTGTGAGGTTTTTTAATATTATAATAAAAATTATTTTATTCCTAAAAGTTCAACTTCAAAAACTAAAGTTGAGAAAGGTGGTATTGAAGGTGGGTAACCTTTTTCGCCGTATGCTAATTGGTATGGAATGTAAAATTCATATTTTGCACCAACTTTCATAAGTTGAATTCCTTCTGTCCATCCAGGAATAACTTGGTTTAAAGGAAATTCTGCTGGAGCTTTACCTTCAGTGCTGTCAAATACTTTACCATCTAAAAACTTTCCTGTGTAATTTGTTTTTACAGTATTTTCAGCTTTTGGATTTGAGCCTGTTCCTTCTTTTATAACTTTATATTGTAAGCCACTAGGAAGTGTTTTAACTCCTTCTTTTTGAGCATTTTCTGCTAGAAACTTTTCGCCTTCGCCTTTGTTTTTCTCAAATTCTTTGTTTTGTAATTTTGAAAAATAAGCTTTTAATACTTCTAAAGCTTGTTCGCTTGTTAAAACAGGAGTGCCATTTGTAATAACAGCGTTAAAACCTTGAGTAAAAATATCGAGATTAATTAATGTGTCAATTCCTTCTTGTTTCATGCTTGAGCCTACATTTACTCCAAAAGAATAGCTTAACGAATCGCGGTTGTTAGAAAGTTTTACTTCCTTATTGTCTTTTTTATCGCCACACGATGCTAATACAATCGAAGCAACAATAAATGAAACATAAATTAATGATTTTCTCATATAATATTTGATTTTTAAATTTTGCACGAAGGTAAATAATTTTTTATTTAAAACTATTCTTTTTCAATTCCTTCTTTAAATTTCTTTTTAGCAATTTCTTGACCTGTTTCGCTATAATATTTCCATTTGCCATCTTTTAATCCATTATAGTATTGACCATTAACTTTTATTGTTCCGCTATCGTAATAAAATTCCGCATCGCCATTTTGTAAATTATTTTTAACTATTATTAAAGCTTTTTGTTTCCCATTTTCGTAAAATTCTTTGTAATCGCCTTCCAAAATATCCTGAATGAAATCCATTTCGGCTTTAATATTTTGGTCGGGGTTATCGTAATAAAAAATGCAATGCCCGCTTACAAAACCTTCTTCGTATTTTACAATGCTTTGAAGGTTCCCTGATAAATAATAATTTTTCCATACTCCATGTGGTTTTCCATCAATTACATTTCCTTCAGACATGATTTGTTTATCGTTGTAGTATAATGATACAGCTGCATTATCTGATGTTGGTACAAAAGTTAAATCAACTTTAAAAT
>JAVHRJ010000569.1:0-1717 GCA_036171595.1 Bacteroidales bacterium | reverse complement strand
AAATCTTTCCATTTTGTTACGAAATTTTTTAAATTACTAATATTGGGTTCCCAAGGCTCTTTTTCGAACGAATAAAAATTTTCTACAGCAACATCAGAATCGTAATACTCATCACCTAAACCGGCAAAAGCATGTCCAAATTCGTGAACATTTACATATTCCGAAAACATATTATCGCTCGACACAACGCTAAAAAAATTATATATTCCACCTCCACCATAAGTTTTTGTGTTTACAAGCACAATAATATTATCGTACGGAACTAATCCAGCAATATTTCTCATTGTTTTTGTATCGCTTACGGTTAAATATCTATCGGTATTAAAAGTATAAAAACTGGAACTAATTACTGTGTTTTTCCAAATATTTTCGCCTGGAAAATCTGTACCGCTTTCGTCAGACACGGCATCAATTGCTAAAACATTAAATTTACTTTTATTTTCTTTAAATGGCGACGCATTAAATAGATATCCGGTAAATCGTTTAGCATCTTCTCTAAATTTTTTTAATTCATCATTTGTATAACCATCGGGTATAATTACTAAATCAACCTTTTGATTATAATTGCCGTTTTTTTGAATGTAATACCAATTGTACCTAAAAGGAATTTCTTGATTTATAAATCTATTTTTGGGATTTACATACTTAGTAAATATAGTTTCAAATTCCATATTTTTATTTCTTGCTTGTATTTCAAATTTTATTGTTTTAATGGGATAAGGCATAGTTGCAGTTTCGTAAAACGAACGAGTTTCATTTTTTGCTTCGGCTGTTGCTTTCCATTCTTGAAACAACGTGCAGTAACCTTTTGAATAAATTAATACTGCCGAAGCCGAATCGAAAACAAGATATTTATATTCGCCATAATTAAAAGAATCGATTAAGTTTATTTGGGAACCAGCCCAGTATGGTTCTTGCTTTGCAAGTTCGAAAATTATTTTTCTTTCGATAGAATTTCCCGTTTCATAAAAATCAATTCGTAAAGTTTTAGGAATAAAATATTGATCAAATTTTATTTGTGCAAAAGCAAAAGAATTCAAAAATAAAAATGAAAGAAAAAATTTAAGCATAATATTTTTTATACAAAAATAACAATTATTTTTTCTTTAGTTACTTTAAGTACTTTAGACATTTTATGAACTTTAGACACTTCTTTTTATAGCTATATGAATTATTTTTATACTTTTGCACAATTATTGGCCCCGTATTTCAATTGGATAGAATATCAGATTCCGATTCTGATGGTTGGGGGTTCGAATCCCTTCGGGGTCACTAGAGAGTATAATTCATTTCTGAAACAGAATTGTCCTTTTTCATTTCTTCCAAATGGCTTATTAATGTTGAGAAAAAACACAACTCTGTTCATTTTAAAGATTCGAACATTTTCTCTGCAGAAATTTCTCTTCGCTGTTTCTGTATATGGAGTATCGAATCGCTGGGATAGCAAAGGTAAGTTCCGATACCTGAGCGAAACTTAAGGAACTAAGGTAAATGTAAGTTGTGTTTTACCGGCATTTATCCGACAAATATTAAAACAATAAACATATAAAAAGCCATTTGTTTACTTATTTTGACCCGGGTTCAACTCCCGGCCGCTCCACTAAGTTACGAAGCAAAAAAACGCAAAATCCTGATTTTAAAAGAAATCAGGATTTTTAGTTTTGCTAAATAGTCGAACCTTAAAAACTCATTTTATTCCCAAAAGTAAAAAAAATGA
>JAVHRJ010000568.1:0-1718 GCA_036171595.1 Bacteroidales bacterium | reverse complement strand
TTGTTCCCATATCAACATAACCGCTACCTAAATCGGTTTCAACTTTTAAAAAGTGAGGAGCAGAACCCCAGTTAATTGTTGTAAATGAGCCACTTACAAGAGTTCCCCCGCCAACAGCAAGAGTTACAATGCCAAAATTATTAGTCATTGCAGTATGTGTTTCAACATATTCTACAGTTCCGGTAGGATAGCCCGAAATAATACTAAGTTGAAAACCAACTGCTTGTGTTGGTATTGCTACACCTGCATTATCACGCACTACTGCTTGATATTGGAACGATTGTGGAGTTTGAGCAAACAAGTAAAAAGTTGAAAGTAGAAAGTTGAAAGTTAAAAAGCTTGCAATAATTAGCTTTTTTGAAAATAATAAGTTTTTCATTATTTGGTAATGTTTAATGTTATTTAAAACAAAAATATATAATTAAATTATTAATGCAAAGTTGTTTGCCAAAAAATAAAAAGAGTCTGGTTTGTTTACAAATCAGACTCTACAAAATAAGGTTGTGATGATATATAAGGTAATTATTTGTTTATTAATACTTTTAATGTGTTAATTTGTTTTTGTAAATCATCAATTGTTTTTTGTAATTCTAAGTTTTTTGCATTTAATTCTTGAACGGCTTTAACTAAAGGTACAGTAAATTGAGAGTAGGCAACGCTATAATAATCATTTTCGTTTTCTGGTTTGTGAACTCCATTAAAATCGAAATTGCTTTCTTTTGCAGCTTGTTCAACTTCTTGAGCAATAAATCCTGTTTGTCTAATTGCTGAAGATTTTGAATAGTCATTACCTTTTGTTGTTTTTTGTTTTATACTATCAGGAGTGTTTTTAAATAGTAAATCATCTAATTTTTTAGTGTCGAAATTATAAATAACTGGACGAAGTTTAGTTATAAAATCTAATCCTTTTACTTCTTCGGTAACATTATACTTAAATCTACTATCGGATCCAATAAACCACGCTGATTGTCCTTCAATTATTGTTACGTTGGTATTTCCAATTCTAACTTTATTACTTATGTCAACTTGAGCACCGTAACCTATTGCTGTTGCATTGTCGAGATTGCTACTTGAAACCCCAGAGAATGGGCCAAACGATGCTAGATGATTCCCACTTGTATTATTCCATCCAGCACCCTCTCCAATAAATACGTTCCATGAGCCAGTAACATTATTCCACCCCGATTCTCTACCAAGAAATGTGTTTAAAAATCCTGTTGTATTAAAATAACCTGAATACATTCCTATAAATTGATTCCCTGAACCAATAGTATTGAATTTTCCAGAATTGTAACCTATGAAATCGTTTTCAGTACCATTTGAATTGTTTAATCCTGCTTCGTCGCCAATAAAATTATTTCTGTAGCCAGATGTGTCGGATAGTCCTGCATTGTATCCAATAAAAACATTATTGCTTCCAGAAGTTAATAATTTACCAGCTTCGTAACCAAATGCTGAATTAAACATTCCAGAAGTTAAGTTTACTCCAGAGTTTTGACCAATAAAATAATTGTCAGGGTTTAGATGCATGTACGTGTTATCGGTAGTAGTTCCTATATTCTCAACACCAAATCCGGCAACAGAATCGCCAGTGTACACTCTTGTGTAATCTGGGTCAACGTGTAAGAAATCGTGTGTTAATGCTTTTGTCATGTTTTTTCCACTTACTGCAAAACCTCCTTTATTTGATTTAACGCCAGTATCTTTTACATAAATGT
>JAVHRJ010000567.1:0-1724 GCA_036171595.1 Bacteroidales bacterium | reverse complement strand
TTAATGATAATTTTAAATTTACAACTGGAGCATTAGGTTACTATCAAACATTTAAAAACATATATTCGAATAAAATAATTTACAAGCAAAATAAATACTGCAACATAAGATTTAATTATTACCTTGATGTATTTTTTAGCATTAAAAAAATAGATTTTCGAATAGGATCTAAAATCGAAAATTATACAACATTTATTGATGATTCAACAAATATCAGTCAAAACAAACTTTTACCAACTTTTGTTATTTCAAAAAAAATTAACAACTCTAATACTATAAAGTTAAATTATAGAGCAACAGCTTTTTATCCTTCTGTTTGGCAATTAACACCTTATGTGGTTTACTATGATTCATTAAATGCAAGCCAAGGTAATTTGAAATTAAAACCACAGACCTTAAATAAATTTGAAATAAATCATACTTATAGAAAAAAAGAATTTTTATTTTCAACTTCTATTTATTATTCTAAGATGAAAAATTTGTTTACCGCAATAAAATATATTAATGAAAATAATTTTAACTTTTCAAAAACGGAAAATATTCAAGGCAAAATAAAAGTTGGAATAAATTTTTCATCATCAGTTTTATTATATGAAAAATTTGAAATGGAATCTAATCTTAATTTATTTTTAGAATCATTTAACAACATTAATAATCAACATAATAATTTTTCTTTTATTTGTTCTTTTTCATGTGGGTACTACTTGCCAAAAGAATTTTATTTTGGAATACAATCATCATTTTTGGGGAAAATTTTAACCGTTCAAGGATACACAAAACCTCAATACTTAATAGATATGATTTATTTGCAGAAAAAAGTTTTAAAAGATAATGCGTCTATCTCGATAGGGTACCGTAATCCTTTCATTCAATTTATTGATAAAAATGTTATTGAAATCAATAATATATATGAACTTAGAACAAGTAAAATCTATTCAGAAGGTTTTCTATTTAGATTTAATTATTTCATAACAAAGGGGAAAAAGGTTGAAATGGAAAAATTTAATAAAATTATGGATAAGGATATTAAATAAGCGATTATCTATATTTTGAAAAGAAACATTAAAGTATTTAAGCAATATGATGCAATGGACTGTGGTCCTGCTTGTATTAAAATAACAGCTAACTATTATGGCAAAGAATATTCTTTACCTTTTCTACGCGACATTTGTGCTACTTCTAAAAGAGGCGTTTCCCTACTCTCAATAAGCGAAGCTGCCGAACAGCTTGGATTTAAAACACTTGGTGGAAGAATAACATTTAACAAACTTATTAACGAAGCACTTTTACCTTGTATTGTTCACTGGAATCAAGAACACTTTGTTATAGTTTATAAAATAAAACAAAAAACTTTTTTTCAAAAGAATACGGTCATTTATATTGCCGACCCAGGTCTTGGGCTTGTAACCTATACCGAAAACGAATTTAAAGAACATTGGTTAAGCACTAAAACCAATAATGAAGATAAAGGAATTGTGCTTTTGATGGAACCCACGCAGGAGTTTTATAAAAAAACCGATGAAAAAACAGAACGCAAAAGCTTAAAATTTCTTTTATCGTATTTTTTAAGATATAAAAAATATTTCACACAGTTAATTTTAGGTTTGCTAATTGGCAGTTTACTTCAGCTTATTTTTCCATTTCTTACTCAATCTATTGTTGACATTGGCATTAACGGTAAAAACATAAACTTTATTTACATTGTGTTATTAGCTCAAATGATG
>JAVHRJ010000566.1:0-1731 GCA_036171595.1 Bacteroidales bacterium | reverse complement strand
GCAGAGTGTCGTTTGACACTTCCTTGCGAAGTGTCCGTAACGCATTTAATACCCATCCGTTAGGCGCAAATACTCATAACCACTAAAATATAAAGTAATGGAATTAATAAAACAATTAGAAATCGAAATAACGCATTTATTAGAAGCTTCGAAAGACAATGAAAATGTTGATTGCTCTAATATTGTTAATATTTTACAAAAACTAATGGAACTATCTCTTAAACAAAAAGAAATAGAATCTATTCTTAATCAATTAAATAAAATACCAGATAGGGAATATAATTTCTACTTATTTAAAGCATACTTTCACTATCACAATAAAAACAAATTAAAATGGCTCTCTTATCATAAAACACAGATACTACTAGACTTTTATGCTTATCAAGAAAATAAATCAACAAGCTCAGATTTTATTTTTGATATAGATTCTATTAGTGCATTTATAAACATAAATATTGAAGATAATATACAACTCTTCGATGCTTTAATAGAAGATGAAGAAATTAAAAATGATATTGAATGTCAAAACTTACTATATGCTAACAAGTATGTTTCATCAAACAAGCTAGAAGATGCCTTAGAGTATTTTTTCAAGGTTTATACCTTAAATAAAAATAATTGGTATGCATTATATTTTATAGGAGTGATTTATTATATCCAAAGAAATCTATTATCCTCAATAAATTACCTTGAAAAAACATTGCAGATTTTAAATAATAGTTCTTCTGTTAACAAAAACAAATTTATATCAGATTGCCAATTTTATATAGCAAATAACTATAGTCTTCAAAAAAACTTTGTCAAAGAATCTGAAGCATATTATAAATGTTTAGCAATCGAATCATCATATCCATATGCAAAAAATAATCTAGGGTATTCGCTATTAAGACAAGGGAAACTAAATGAAAGTTTACAAATTTTCAATGAATGTATTAAAGAAAAAAACGATGGCGAATTTCCATTACTCAATAAAATTAGAGTATTAAAAAAGATGAGAAAATATGATGAAGCATTAAAATTTATTGAGTCTATAAAAGTTCCGATTAAATCTAAAAAAACTTTATTGAAATTAAAAACTGAATTATTGTCTTTAAAAAATAAACAAGAAGTAAACAATGAAGTTTCAACTAAAAATGAAATTGAAGAAAATCCAGCGGGTAAAATTACTCCTATTAAAATTACTCCTATTAACATTGCGGAATCGTTAAATAATCAGAAAGAAATTGAAAATGAAAAAATGATAGAGATATTTTTGGAACAACGAATTCTAAATAATCAAGAAGTATTAGAAAAAAAATTGAAAATGTATCAAGCCAATGATGGTACGCATGGCAGACAATTCTATACACCAATAGGAAGAATAGACTTACTAACTATTGACGTTGACACAAATGACTTTGTAATAATAGAACTAAAAAAAGGAAAATCTGACGATGAAGTTTCTGGTCAAATTATGCGATATATCAATTAAGTTAAAGAACATATTGCTTTAGAAAATCAAAAAGTATTAGGTATTATTTATGTTTTTTCAGCATCAGAAAAATTAAAATATGCAATTAAAGGAAATACTAATATATTACTTCATGAATATCAAAATGGTTTATTATTTTAACAAAGTATCAGCGCCTAACATGGTATTAAATTCATTACGGTATTATCTTTCGTGCGACACAGTAGTGTCGCAAACGCAATGCAGAGTGTCGTTTGACACTTCCTTGCGAAGTGTCCGTA
>JAVHRJ010000565.1:0-1736 GCA_036171595.1 Bacteroidales bacterium | reverse complement strand
TTTGGTTTGATGAGGACAAGGATGCGTTAATAGAAGAGGTTGCAAACATTGCTGTACAAATTAGTGGAAAGCTTCGGGCAACCATTCAAGTCCCGATGAACAGTGATGAAGCTGTGGTGAAAACAATTGCTTTAGCAGATGAAAAAGTGGAAAAGTGGCTTGCCAATAAAGAAATAACAAACTTGATTTTTATTAAGAATAAAATAATAAATATTATTGCAAGCGAGAATTTCCGTTTGTTAAATGAAGTTGGAGATGTTATTCATTTTGATTTAACAGAAAACGCAATAGATAAACTTGAGACTGCTGCATTTATAATGAATAGAAAAACTAACGCTAAGTGGAAAGAAGTTGCTTTGAATATACATAGTTCTCTTTATTCATTTTGTTTAGCCGCTATCTATAAAGGGAATTATGAAAGAGTAATGAAGACAGCACAAAACGGGGGAAAAGAATTAATTAATGCAAATGAAGCATTAAATAAAATTCTAAATATGAATTTTCCGTTATATCACTCAATCATACAGGCAACAACAAAATTCGGAAATAATGATGACGACATTAGGAAATTAAACCAACTTATTGAGTTTGCCGATAAAACAGCTCCGTTTAGACCCACCGTAGTTAAATATTCTGTCACTTCAATTAAAGAACAAATATTACCTGCACTCAGTTTAATTAAATTCTTAACCTTGGAAACGAATTCAATTAATTTTTTATTTAAAGATGATTCCTACAATCGAATCAAAGCAACTATTAAAAGAATGGAGAAAAAAACAAAGGGACAATGACCATGAAACATTTATTTGTGTTCGGTTTAATACTTTTTATTTCTTTCTATGTAGAATTAATTGCACAGCCAGAAGGTTTGATACCTTTTCGTAAGGGAGATTTATGGGGTTACTGTGATAAAAACAAACAATTAGTCTTACCAGCAATTTATGAAGATGCATCCTTTTTTTCGTGTGAACTGGCGAGAGTAGAAAAAGACGGCAAGACACTGTTTGTCAATTCAAAAGGTGAGATAATCTTTTCTTCTAATTACGATTTTTGCTATACATTTAACGAGCAGTGCATTGCTACAGTGAATAATGGGGGTGTCCAAAGTTCTTGGGGATTCCGAGTGGGCGGTAAGTGGGGATTTATTAATAAAGAAGGAAATGAAATAATTAAATTAAAATACGATCAAACAAGTTATTGTAGCTCCGAATTAATAGCAGTAAACATCGGTGCAGAATCAAATGCAGAATTAGGTATTACGAATGGCGGCAAATGGGGATGTATCGATTTACATGACAAGATAGTTATTCCTTTTGAATTTGATGATATTGGTGTTTTCAATGACGGTTTAGCTAAAGCAAATTTAAATGGACAATGGGGATTTATTAATAAAAAGGGTGAAAAGATCATTTCATATAAATATGATGATGTCGGTGATTTTGTCGATGGACTTGTCCGTGTAAAATTTAACAATAAATGGGGCTTTATTGATAAAAATAGCAAAACGATTATTAACTTCGACTATGATGGAGCAGAAGACTTTTCAGAGGGACTAGCTGCTATCAAAATTAATAAAAACTATGGTTTTATTGATAAGAAGGGTAAAATTATTATTCAACCAAAATTTGATTATGTTCAAAATTTCAAAGAAGGGTTGGCGGTTGTTGATATTAATAATAAAAAAGGATTTATCAATAAAAAGGGAGAGGTCGTAGTAAGTCTAAAATATGATAAAG
>JAVHRJ010000564.1:0-1742 GCA_036171595.1 Bacteroidales bacterium | reverse complement strand
AGCCAACGCCGCCAGCCATTAAACCTAACATAACAATACCCATGTGCTCCATACTGGAATAAGCAAACATTCTTTTAATATTTTTAACTTTTACCATGTAAACGGTTGCAATAAAAATGGAAGAAACTGCTGAAATAAGAATAATATGATTGGTCCAGATGAGAAGTGATGTTTGTGCAATAATTTCGTAAAAACGGAAAATGCCCAGAAAGCCAACATTTAACAACACGCTAGATAATAAAGCACCCACAGGGGAAGGAGCTTTGTCTTTCGCATCAATACCTGCAGTGAACATAGGAACTAAACTTAATTTTGCAGTGTAACCAGTAAAAATAAATATAAAAGCTAGGCGGAGCCAAAATGTATTTAATTCAGTTGCTTTGTTTAATAAGGCTGTGTAAGCGAGATCCGCATGACCAACTTCCTGAACAGCAATACTTAAAAATAAAATACCTATAAAAACGAGGGTTATACTAATAGAACAAACAAAAATATATTTCCAAGTTCCTTCTAACGATCTTAAGTTTCTTCGGTGGTAAATTAATGTTGAAGCAGAAAAGGTGGTTAATTCTACAAATACCCATGTTAAACCAATATGATTGGATAAATAAGCTAAACTTAAAGCAGAAACTAATAACACCATTGCAGATAGGTAAATACTTATGTTTCTATTTGAATCGTTATATTTTGAAAAATAAATAAAGCTGTGGTAAAATGCTGGGATAGAAATGGTACTAATCGTTATAAGTAATAGTATTCCAATTGCATCTGGAACAAAATAACCGAATTCTTCTATATTCTTATGTTGGTATTCATAAATTGTAAGGAACCATTGCATCATTAAAAATACTGCAACCAACAAATAGTTTATTTTCTTATTCCTATTAAAAAATAAACTCATCAATAAAATCATTACTCCAATTAAATAAGGTACTGTCATTTTGTTTTACTAAATTAATTAATCTTTGAGGTTACTTAATTGGTTCACATCTACATCTTTCAAAACATCTCCTATTTTATTTAAAAAGATACCTAATAATAGTACCGATATAAATAAATCCAATAAAATTCCACTATTTACCAACATAGGCATTTCGTTACCAACGGCAAGAGAAAGTATAAAAACACCATTTTCTATGATTAAAAATCCCATTACATGTGTAATAATTTTTTTACGGCTACTGATAATGTATAATCCTACAAATAAAGAAGATAAAGCGGTAACAAAATATACTTTGTTTAATTTAATATCATCCATCATATTAGAAAGTAGAAACGTGATTACAATAATGGAAGTTACAATAATTAAAGAAAAAAAATGGGGTAAATAAGGTTCTGATTCTCTAGTAAAATTGTTTTGTTTGATTGTATATCTTAAAAACAAAGGAACAGCAATTGTTTTAAAAACGATAGTTTCTAATAACACGAATGTTAGATTAATAGGATTCATTTCATCTAACTCAATAAAACTTGAAACAAACAGCAGTAATCCTTGGAAAGCTAAAATTCTAACATAACTCATGATTCTATTTGCAATGCTTAAATAGATGAGTGACATTAGATAGGTAATCAAAAGTACGTTTGTCATAGTTTAAACAATCTTTTTAAGAATAAGCAATACACCAAAAAAAATTAATAATGACAATGATGTTAGCATAAAAATAAATTGTGCATTATTCCCCATTCTAAATCGGGCATTAAAGGATTCAAGCATTCCTACCACTATTGCAAAAATAAATTGC
>JAVHRJ010000563.1:0-1744 GCA_036171595.1 Bacteroidales bacterium | reverse complement strand
CTTCGTAAGCTTTTGAATCGATGTTAACTTCCTTATAACCACGAGTTTTTCTTTTATATCCTCGACTTATTGTAGCAATTTTAAATTCTTGCTTTAATAATGATGCAATATATTCGGTATGAGGAGTTTTACCAGTTCCTCCAACTGTAATGTTGCCAATACTAATTATTGGGATATTAAATTCTTTTGATGTTAAAATATTAAGTTCAAATAAAATATTTCGTATTTGAACAATTAACCCATAAAATATTGATAATAGGTAAAGAAATAAGCCATATTTTCTTCTATTTATTGTCATCTTAAAATTTAAACTGTGCTAAAATAGTAAATTTCAATTAATAAAAAAAGTTATGCAGAATATTATTTGCTAAAGTGATTGGTAATTAGGAATTTCATTAATAAAGATTGTTTCTCCAGATTCAAAATTAATGACACAGCAAATATTTGAAATGCCATTTGTTACTAAAAGATATTTAGTTTTTGTTACAATATTATATCTTCCGGCTTGTTGTAAAGTAACATTTCCAATTTTTATATTTGGTGCTTTACATTCGGCAAGTAAAATTGGGTTCGAATTTCTCGAAAAAACTACTAAATCGCTTCTTACTTTATTGTTATTAACTGTAAAAGAATATTCGAGTTTAATTAACCCTTCGGGATATTTAAGTTCTTCAATTAAATACCAAACTAAATTTTGACGTACCCATTCTTCTGGTGTTAATGCAACAAACTTTTTGCGTAAACGATCGAATATTTGTTTTTTTTTATTAAAAACTCGAATGTTTAATGGATAAGTTGGGAAATTTAATGTTTGCATTTAAAATAAATTGATACAAAAATAGAATATTCTTTGAGTTTTTTCGGTTAACTTTGTCAAAAAAATAATAAATGAAAACAAAAAATGAAATTGTTAATAATTGGTTGCCAAGATATACCGGTAGAGCTTTAGAAGATTTTGGAGAGTATATTTTATTAACTAATTTTCAGCTATATGTTGAATTATTTGCAAAATGGAATAAAGTAAAAGTTTTAGGTTTAAATAAACCTATGTCTAGTGCAACTTTTGGCGATATTACAATTATAAATTTTGGAATGGGTAGTCCAAATGCTGCTACCATTATGGATTTACTTAGTGCAATATCACCCAAAGCAGTTTTATTTTTAGGCAAATGCGGTGGTATAAAAAGAAAAAATAAACTTGGCGATTTAATACTTCCAATTGCTGCAATACGAAGTGAAGGAACATCGAACGATTATTTGCCACCCGAAATACCTGCTTTGCCTGCATTCTCGTTGCAAAGAGCTGTATCGTCTGCAATTCGTGACCACAAACGAGATTATTGGACAGGAACTGTTTTTACAACAAATAAAAGAGTTTGGGAGCACGATGAAAGGTTTAAAAAATATTTAGCTAAAACTCGTGCAATGGCAATTGATATGGAAACTGCAACAATTTTTGTTGTTGGATTTGCTAATGGCATTCCTACTGGTGCATTATTACTTGTTTCTGATCAACCAATGATATCAACAGGTATTAAAACTGCCGAGAGCGATAAAAAAGTTACTGATAAATTTGTACACGATCATTTATTAATTGGAATTGATGCTTTAATTGAAATTAGAAATGATGGACGTTCTGTTAAACATTTAAAATTTGATCAACGTTAATGACTTACGAACAAATTAAAAAAGATTTAACAAATAAAATATATAAACCCATTTATTATTTAATGGGCGATGAACC
>JAVHRJ010000562.1:0-1747 GCA_036171595.1 Bacteroidales bacterium | reverse complement strand
ATTATCTCATCACGCTAACACTTGAAGATTACCATTTTTTTGATTTTTAAAAAAGTATTAAGTTTGTATATATGAGTCGAAGTTATAAATTTCACAACCCAGAATGACTTTACTTTATAAGTTTTGCAACAGTATATTGGTATTAGATGTTTTTGTTCGTTATTTGTATGCTGATTGTATTGTCAAAAACTTGAATTATTGTATTGAAAATAAAGGAATGGAGGTTTATTGATTTAGTATTAATAAAACCATAAGCGGGACGCTTGCGGGGACTGGGGGATTAATGAAATTATATAAAATGGAGATTTAAACAATTGCGAAATATTTAATAAGTTTGTTTCTAATAAAATTTAACTCTAAATTTATTTATGTTTTGTTGTAAGTATTTCAAAATCAATTATAAAACGAGATTATTTTTCATTCTCATTTTATTATCCCAAACAATATATTCTCAAAAGATATTTAATAAATATTTAGAAATTGATAAGAAAGCACTTTTAATCCCAGATTCTTTAACAACATCAACTGATGGTATTGCAAGTTATATAAACTCAAACTTTAATAATGACAATGATAAATCAAGAGCTATATTTATATGGATTGCAAAAAATATAAAATATGATATTGATAATATGTTTACTATAAATTTTTACGAAAAGAGAGAAGCAAAAATTGAAAAGGTTTTAAAAACAAAAAAAGGAATTTGTGAACATTATTCAGCATTATTTACTGAGATTTGCTTAAAATCAGGAATAAAAAGCTTTGTTATAGAAGGTTACACAAAGCAAAATGGCTTTACAGATTATATCCCTCATGCATGGTGCACTGCTTATATTGATACTGCTTGGTATATATTTGAACCAACATGGGGTTCAGGTTATATTGAAAATGGTAAATTTTATAAAGAAATTGATAACCAGTATTATAAAGCATTACCTACTTCGATAATTAAAACGCATATGCCATTTGATTATTTATGGCAATTTATTAATTATCCTATAACAAATAAAGAATTTTGCGATAGTAAAATTCAAACGAAAAATTTAAGACCGCTTTTTCATTATAATGATTCTATTTTATTGTACGAAAAGCAAAGCGAAATTGAAAGATTAAAAGCTTCTGCACGTAGAATTGAAAAAAATGGAGTTCAGAACTCTTTAATATTTGATAGATTACAGCATATAAAAAGAGAAATTGAAATTTATAATCAAAATCAAATTAAAGACATATATCAATTAGCTATAATAGATTACAATAATTCAATTAGATTGAATAATGATTTTATTCATTACAAAAACAAACAGTTCATTCCTATAAAATCAGATTCTGAAATTCAAATTATGGTTGATTCTGTAAATATAATGTTAAATAAAGCCAAAGATAAATTAAATGGAATTAGCAGTACAGAGGAAAACGTTAATGTTATGATATCTCAATTGTTGAAATCAGTTAATGAAATTTCAGCACAAGCAAAGGAAGAGTTAGAATGGCTTGCACTTTATTTCAGTAAAAGTAAAAAGGATAGGAATGGAATGTTTTATGTTCGAAACAAAAGCAATTAAAAATTTTAAATATATCGAAAACATAAAGGTGCGGAATGGTTTTGTGTATTTCCTTTATAGAATTAATTCTCCTCTTGAATTAATGAAATTGCATAAAATGGAAATATAGTTTTAATGCTTCCCATTATCCCTGCTCCCGCAAGCGTCTCGCTTGTGGATTATCTTCTGCTCCCGCAAGCGTCTCG
>JAVHRJ010000561.1:0-9080 GCA_036171595.1 Bacteroidales bacterium | reverse complement strand
AGATAATTACGAATCCTGTAAATTATTATATTTCTAAAACACGCAATGTTGGAATTAAATTAGAAAAAGGAAAATATATTATTACTCATGATTCTGATGATATCTCTTTACCAACTCGAATTGAAGAGCAAGTGGATTATTTGAATAAACACTCCAAAGTAGGTGTTGTTGGAAGTTGGATTCAATTATTTAATGATTCAAACAGTGAAACTTCAATAAGAAAATATCCTGAAGATGATGAAAGTTTACGAAAAATGATTTTCTTTTGTTCCCCAATTGCACAACCAGTATCAGCAATAAGAAAAGAGGTTTTTAATAAAATTGGATTGTATAATGAAATTGATTCACCTTCAGAAGATCTATATCTATGGTTTATGATAGGAACAAAGTTTAAATATGCAAATATTCAAAAGGTTTTATTGAAATATAGATTTCATGAAAAATCAGCAACAGGAAGTAAACTTAGAGTAATGGAAGAAAAATCCATTGCAGTTAGAGAAAAATTTAGGAATAACCTTAAGTTCAAATTTGGCTTTCTGGAAAATTTATACTTAACTGGGCACAAAATAAGCTTATATTTTATCCCATCAAAATTAAAACTTTTTATTTTTAATGCATTGCGTGATGAAAAACAGAAGTAAATATGTAATGACCTAATGATGATTTAGTAGTTTATTTAAACAAAAATCAAGAATACTAATTAATAGATTTGTATTTGTTCAAATTTTGGTACAAATTTAAGGTGTTTATAAGCTCTTTTAGAATCTATAAGCAAGCTTTCTTGTTTATTTTCAAATTTAATATATTCTACTTCAAAAGTGTATTTCTTTGCAAGTTCCTTGGCAAGCTGATTTAGAGTTATCCCTTTACTTGGGCCCACATTAAAAATATCAGATTTTTTATAATTTATCGCTTTAATTATTGCTAAGCAAGCATCATCAATATGAAGAAAGTTCCTTGATTGGTTTCCATCCCCATTAATAATTATTTTTTTATTATTTTTTATTCCTTCAATAAAATTGTATATAACTCCTTTTGAGTTATTATTTCCATAAATATTTGAAAATCTTAGAATTATTGAACTAATTTTCATTTGCTTAGAATAAAAATCAATGCATTTTTCAGCAAAAACCTTTGATAAACCATATGAAGTTATTGGATTTAACTTGTCCGTTTCAACAAAAGGCTTTTTTTTTACGTCCCCATAAACTGCGTATGATGAAGCATAAATAATCTTTTTTAGTCCATATTTAGAACCAATTTCTAATATATTACCTGTAGTAATCAAATTCCCGTTTATTTGGTTTTCAAAAGGCGGATCAAAAGCCCCCGCTAAATGAATAATAATTGAAGGTTTATTTTTTATAAAAAAGTTTTCCAAAGAATTTTTATTAAGAATATTATTCTCAAAACAAACAAACTTAATATTATTTTCTTCAAACGCTTTAATTAAATTTTTTCCAACAAAGCCTCTGGCCCCCGTAATTCCAATTATTTCCATAACCAGCTTTCCTTTTTTAATATTCCTTCAAGTTCATCTTCTGAAAGTTGATATGTATTAAAAGAGCTAAACTCTAAAAGATTAAGTTTTTCATAAGGTAAATATTTTTTTTCTAATTTCTCACTTACTATTTGAGGTAATATCAAGAAATATTTATCTGAAAATATTTTTGTGTTTTGAATTTCATTTTTTGAAACAAGAACCTCGTGTAATTTTTCTCCTGGACGAGAACCTACATAAGTTATTTTTGTGTTAGAATTTCCAAAAAGTTTTACCATTGTATTTGCAATAACTGATAACTTCGCCGCTGACATTCGCATTACAAAAAGTTCTCCACCTTCAGCGTGTTCAATAGTTTTAAAAATAAGATTTATTGCCTCACTTGTGCTCATTAAAAACCGTGTCATATCTGGATTAGTCACAGTAATTTCATTTTTTTCTAATATTTGTTTTTTAAATAAAGGAATAACACTCCCATTTGTTCCCATTACATTACCTCCACGTATACACAAAAACTTAGTGGCATGCATAGTGTGGATATAATTAAAATTTGAGTTTATCATTAATTTTTCCCCACACGCTTTTGTAACTCCATATAAATTAAAAGGATCAACAGCTTTATCTGTAGAAACATCCACGACATATTTTACATTATTTTTAATAGCACATTCAATCACATTTTGTGTACCATTAATGTTTGTTAGAACTGCTTCCCAACTATTGTCTTCACAAACAGGAACGTGCTTTAATGCGGCGAGATGAAAAACAATATCTACATTTTTCATTGCTAAATCAAGAATATTCTTATCACGAACGTCACCAATTATAAATCTTATTTTGTCATTTGGATATTCGCGCCTCATTTCTACTTGTTTGTGTTCCCCTCTTGAATAAATTCTCAATTCTTTAAAATCAGGGAACTTTTCACAAATTTGTTTAACAAGCTCATGACCCCAAGAACCAGTTCCACCCGTAATAAATATTACTTTATTATTTAACACAACTAACACCCACTAGTTTTTCTAAATATAACTTAATACCTCAAGTTTTATAAATTAAAGCTTTTTAATGTAGTTTTTATAATTAATTAACTCTTTAAATGCTTTTAGTTGATAAAACTATTTAGTGTTTAATATGATAATAATTTCAGGGCATGGGCAAATAATTAATAATATCTTTATTGAAGCCAATGCATCAAATTTAATAGATTTTTTAAGTGATAAAAAAGTTAATATAATTCAAATAGTTCATTCAATGGACCCAAAAATTAATTCTTTAGTAAACTATTATACTTGCGGAAAATTAATTAAAACTGAGAAACTTCCAATTCATATTAAAATTGTTCCATTTAGATATGTTTCAGAAATTATAACTACTATTTTATATATTTTTTCCATAAAGAGAAAAGAAAAAATTGATTGTTTTATAGGAATAGATCCTTTAAATGCTTTTGTTGGAGTATTGTTTAAAAAAATTGGATTGGTCAAGAAAACTATCTTTCACACTCCTGATTATAGTAAAAAAAGATTTGATAACCCTTTATTAAATAAAATATATCACTCAGTAGATTTATTTAGTGCAAAGAATTCAGATTATGTTTGGAATGTTTCCAAAAAGATACTTAAAGTAAGAATTCACCAAGGAATAATAAAACAAAAATTATTTGTTGTCCCAAATATTCCTTGTATGCTTTCAAATTCGGTTAAAACAAAAAAAAATAGATTTACTTTAATTACGCTGGGCCAATTAAGTGAACAATTAGATTTTGATAATCTTTTTATAGCCATAAAAAAAGTATCAAAGAAATACCCTGTTAAATTAATAATTGTTGGCGATGGTCCCAAAAAGCAAGAACTAATCAATAAAACTAGAATTTTAAAAATAAATAATTTAATAGAATTTGTTGGTCGTAAACCCCATAATATGGCTCTAAAATTAATTTCAAACTCAGGAATTGGCTTAGCATTATACACAAAAAAATGGGCCTTTAATCTTTATGGAGATAGCGCTAAATGCAGAGAATTTTTTGCATTTGGGTTACCAATTATTACTACAAAAAACCATGCCACAATTGATGATATAACTAAATATAACCCAGGCATAATTTGTGAAATGGATTCAAATGAATATGCTAGTGCCATTATAAAGATATTAAATAATTATTCAATGTACTCAAAAAACTCAATTTTATTACATCAAAAAAGATTTATTGAAAAAAGAGATATTATTGATCAAATATGTCTAAAAAAATAAATCATTTTTTTTTTGCAATAGTTTGCATTTTACTAGCCATAATTATAATTACGTCGAAAATTGATTTTAATGATGGGTTAATTGTACACGGAGACTATACTTTTCCAATTAATTTAAATAAAAATATATTTGACACAGCAACTACTTGGTCTGAAAATTATTTTGGCGAAAATCAAACAAATAATATTTTCTTGTACTTTCCAGAAAGTTTTATACAATATTTATTTGGCACATTATTTCCATTAAACATTGCAGCATATTTATATTTTATACTTCCAATTTTTTTTGTATCAATAATTAGCTATTTATTTTTTTCGAGATTAAGTGATAGTTGGGTTTTCGGGTTATTGTCGAGTTTATTTTTATTAGTTAATAATTTGGCTAGTGAATATTTTATTTTTGGGGGAAACTATTTTTATTTTGCTGAAATTGCATTATTATTATTATTAAATGAAATTATGGTGAAAAAAAGAGACACACTGTCCGTTAAACAAATTATTCGCATTGCACTTTTTTCATTATTATCCTATCACTTATTCTTTTTATTTGTATATATTTTAACTTTAATTATAATTTCAATTTACAACAATAAAAAAAATTTAAACAGAATTATATTTGTAGTTTTATTGATTTTATTATTAAATTGTTTTATTGTATTGCCCTTTATACAAGGAAGTTTAGACAGACCTCCAACAGAAACTTATCTTGCAGTAAATTTAGATAACGTACTAAAAGGTTTTGTAGAAACAACAAGTTATTTATATCACACGAGTGTTTATCATTATTTTGATTTTGTTGCAGCAAATCTTTTTTCAAGTTATAATCAATTATTTTACATTTTATTATTGTTAATTAGTATATTTACAATACTTATTTTAAACAAGAATAAATTAGTTTTATTATCTTCAATCCTTTTTTTGGCTTTTTTTATTTTTTCATTAGGGCCTGTAGGAGTTATAACTGGAAAAATATTTGAATATATGTTTAATACTGTGCCTTTTTTTGGCTTTTTTAGAAGTTTTCCACGATTTTTAATAATAATTCCCCTAACCTATTTAATTTTTGTTAGTTTATTTTACAAAAAAATTAAGTATAATAAAAATTTATCAAATATTTTCTTAATACTACTCGGTATTTTAATTCTTTTATCTCATTTTGCTGTAGTTAGTGGGGATTATAATGGATATGTTAAAGCATATAGTATACCTGATGAATATTTTAATTTAGATAAAATATTTCAAAATGACTATCAACAATTTTCCATATTATCTCTGCCTACAAATGATTATGAAAATTATTCTTGGACTACCCCCAATAGTTCTGATTTTAGGCAATCTTATTATATTATGGATGGGTTATTTTCGAAACCAGTAATTTTTGATAGAGCTTCATTACAATTACACACTAAGAATATTACCTTTGAAACAATGTTTAGTCAAAATTGTCCAAAGGATTTTAATACTATCCTAAAAAAAACAAATATTAAATATATATTAGTTAATAAAGATAAAACAAATGTTTTTAGTAAAACTCTTTTAGATTATAATAAAATAAATGATTGCATACTCAAATTTAGTGATATAAATAAAATTCAAGAAAATGATTATTTTATTTTATATAAATTGCAAAATAGTGAACAAATAATTTTATCGGACGCGCCCTACAATTTTAAAAGAATTAACTCCACAAAATACATTATCAATCTTAAAATATGGCCTGATAAAAACAATAATTTGATTTTTTTGCAAAATTTTAATTCTAATTTCAAGTTATTTTTAAATCCTTACAAGATAAAGAAAACACAAGATTTTAATTTATTACAAAACGAAATTATTTATAACACTCAATTTTTTGAGGGGGGCGAAATTAATTACTTATTGGAAAATTCAATTTTTGATAACACTCATAAAAAAATTTATGAATATGCGAATAATTGGCAACTTGATGTAAATTATATTAAATCAAATTTTCCTGATAAATATTATGGGCTAAATCCGGATGGTTCGATTAATATCCAAGTTGTATTGTATTTTAAGTTGCAAAGTTATTTTTATTTAGGGTTAATCATTTCTGGACTTACATTAATTGTTTGTTTGTTTTATTTATTTTACAATTGGCGTAGAAATAGAGCTTATTTCAAAGTTTGGAATATAAAATTCAATGAGCTTGATAAAAAGCAAGAGAAAGAATACAAATTAAGGATAATTGGATTACATAAGCATGAGCAAGAGAAAGCAGGGTTAGATTCTTGGTCTTTGAAATTAGAAAAGATGTATTGGTTAATAGCAGGACAAAGATTAAGTGATTTTAATAAACTGATTGAAAATAAAACCAGTGAAGTTTATGAAACAATTAAAGAAAAAATTATTGTGAAAAAAAACAAATTAAAACATAATATTAACAATTTTAAAATAAAATTATAAATCACAATCTTTTTGTTCTTCTTTCCATCCCTTAGGGTGTTTCATTAAATCAAGTATGGCTGAAGTTACACCAGTGACTAGTAATATGTATACCCATACTGCTACTTGTTCTGCTAGTTTGTCTTGTTTTAAAATTAATAAAACCGGGCATAGTACTAGCATTAAAAGTGCTGAGGCTATTGTTATCCTGTAATCTATGTCAAAGAAGATTGTTAGTAAAACGAAGAGTGTTATTAGTACTAAATACCATGCTTCTATTCCAAACCATTGGAAGAAAAAATAGGTGGCAGTTATTGCAAACAAAATAATGAAAATGGCCTTTAGTTTGTCCCAATTGGTTGGTGGGAATTCAATGTTAATTATTTTCAATAATTCTAATTTGAAGTAGGAGAATGAAAGAATTAAACTAAGAAAGAGAAACGTGAGGGCTAAGCTTAGGTTTAGAGTAAAATATGAAAGAATTACTAATACTATTAGAGAAAACGAAACGTAATAGAAGTTATTTGATTCAATTAAAACTGAAAGTTTTCTTCGAGTGAATGTATCTTTAATTTTTTCAAAAATAATTGGTAAAATTTCCTTTAAATATACTTTATCTTTTTGGCCTACAAAGGAATCGTTTGAAGAAATAAAAATGCTCGCGAGAGAATTCCAAACTAAACCAAATACGTTTAGTATTGGTTCAAAAAATCCTTCAACTTTTTCAATTAGTCCTTCTTCATAAACAAAATCAGTTGAAAGAGATGGACTAACCCCCATATCAAAAGTATCTTCGTTCTGTTTTTTTGAAAGGAAAATCCACCCTCCAATAAATCCAATTATTGAAAGAATAAATAATCCCAACGTAAGGGGATTTGTTTGAGTTGGAACTGGTTTTTCTTCCTCCCACCAATGGTTTTCAAATATTCTTAAAGATCCTTCTTCAAAGACTTTACTAAATCCTAAAGAGTTTTCTAAGAAATTATATCTTGAATAATCAAGTTCATTGGCCAAAATGATGTATTTGACATTGTATTTTGCTAATTGCTTTGAAAAAGTTACTTTGTTTTGGGAATTAATGTTATCATTAATCATTTGTTTTACTCCAAATTCATGAGCCATAGTATCCGTTCCTACTATTGTTTCTTTATTAAAGAACCAAGCAAAGGGAGTGGCTGTTTTGTAGTCACTAAAAGAGAATTGAATGTACATATGGAATGGAAAGTAAACCATTTGGTAATTTGAATTATCTAAAGAGAGGAATTCTTTTGCTGAATAATATTCTTTTGGCAATTCGTGTGAATTGATGAATCCGTTTAATCCAAAGAACAAATTGAATGAAAATATTAAAGGCAAAATAATCAACAAAAGTATTGTTAATGCCAAAAATATTTTTCTTGAAGATTTTTCAAGAGAAAAAGACAATCTGTCAATAAATACTGCTCCAAAGACTGAGTAAAACATCACTATTAGCGCAATGAATTTACCAGGTTCACGAAATCCGCTAAAGAAAGGAATTGATTCAAAAAAGAAATCAAAAATTGCTTTTGTTGCAGGTGCACTTACTCCTGTTGCAAAAATTACTGCAATTAAAGCTAGTAATGCAAAAGGTGTTTTTTTGAAAAAATCTTCTTCCTCAACAAAACCCCTAACTGAAACAAATAATATTACTAAAAATAGAGGTAACCAAATAAAGGACGGTAACATATCAATTGCTTTTGGATAAGATTCGTGCCAAAAACCATACATTGTAATTGAAGTTAATGCGGTATTGAATTGATCCAAAGCCCTTGACTGGAAGAAATAAGTTTCATCATAAGGAGCGCTAAAACCAAATCCGCTAGAAGGAACAAACATTAAAGCAACCCAAAATAAGTTAACTAAAACAATCAAACCGAATAATACTAAAGTATCTAAAATAAATTTTTTTAAGTTTGAGTCCTTGTTTGAATACTCTTTCCAAAAATAAAATAAGAAAAACAATGGGAAAACAAAGAAACAAAACATTGCAAAAAAATGCAGGGAAATTCCTGCCATAAATGCCAAAATTAAACCAATCTTGAGAGCTTTTAGTTTATTTCTAGATTCAAAGTAATCCATTAAGAGTTTTATTACAACAAAAAGTAAAATCGCTCCAATTATTACTCCTACTTGCCCTGAGATTAATCTAAAATAAATAAAAGGATTTACTAAAAACATTATTCCTGCAAAGAACTTGGCTTTTTTGCTTCTAACAAATGGAACAAACTTATATGATAAATAAGCAGTAAAAAATATTACTAAAAATAAAATAATCTTTTGAGCTAGCATGTCTCCGAAGATATCTCCTAAGAGACTAAAAGAAATCCAGCCAATTCCTCTTGACAAATCACTATTAGCATCAGAAAATATTCTCTCTATCATGTGAGTAGTAGGTTCACTAAATGGTTGGTAATCTAAAAAGAACAAATATCCTGGCAAAAGCATTTGCCACAATATTAGAATAGTTAAAAGAAAATAAATTATTGGGGGCCAATGTGAAATTAAAAAATTCTTTAGTTGAGAAGAATTGTTTTTGTTAAAATTCAATGAATTGTCTAATTTTTGATGTTCTTTTCCTTTTGTTGAATAACGTGTTGGGAAAGAATGTTTTACAATTTCTCCTTTTGAAAGCAATTCTTTTAGGTGATTGCTTAAATCAAAGTAATTCAAGTGAGTTTTTTCTTTTAATTCTTCAAAAGTAAGAGAATCTTTTGAAAGTTCACTTAAAATTTTTCTTTTAATAGGAATAAATCGTCACCATTTAATATATTTAATGAACAGAAATATGATAAAAGGCTTACTTTAGTTTATTTTCTTCCAATTCCAAAATAATCTAAGTTATTTTCTTTTACTTCTTTTGGATCGTAAAGGTTTCTTCCGTCAAAAATCGCTTTGATTCCAAG
>JAVHRJ010000560.1:0-1760 GCA_036171595.1 Bacteroidales bacterium | reverse complement strand
CTATTGTGGTTTACGATGGTGATGTTTGCCTAGGTGGATGTATTGTGGGATAATAAATAAGTAATTAAGAATTAATAATTACGAATTAAGAATTATGGAATATCAACAAGAAACAATAAATTGTCAAAATTGCAAAAAAGACTTCATTATAGAGCCTGATGATTTTCTATTTTATGAAAAAATAAAAGTCCCTCCGCCAACATTTTGTCCGGATTGCAGAATGCAAAGACGTTTAGCTTGGAGGAATGAACACAATTTACATTTTAGAGAATGTAATAATACGGGCAATAAAATTATTTCCATATATTCTTCTGATAATAAATTCCCAGTATATGATCGTGATTATTGGTGGAGCGATAAATGGGACCAACATAATTTTGGTCTAGATCTAGATTTTTCTAAACCATTCTTAGAACAATGGAGAGAATTATCACATATAGCACCGAGGCCTAATTTACTTCAGACAAATGTTGTAAATGGTGAATATTCAAATTATTTACTTGATTCAAAAAATTTATATATGGATTTTTCTGGTATAGACCAAGAAAATACAATGTATTGTATTGGATCAGTTGTAAAAACTAGAGACTCATTAGATATTCATCTTTCTACTAATATTGAAAATTCATATTGGTTAATACAGTGTCTTAATTGTTCTAATGTGAAATTTTCTAAATTCTGCAATGATTGTATTGATAGTATGTTTTTAATAGATTGTCGTAACTGTCAGAATTGTATTGGTTGTGTTGGATTGCGTAATGAGAAATATTGTATTTTTAATAAGAAATATACAAAAGAAGATTACTTAAAAATAATAAATGAATATGAATTGGGGAGTTATATCAATTTAGATAATTTAAATAAAAAATTTAAAGATTTTTCTCTCTCTGTTCCTTATAAATATGCTCGTATATATAAAGCTCTAGATTGTACTGGAGACGATATTCAAAATTCCAAGAATTGTAAAAAATGTTTTTATACAAGAGATAATGCTGAAAATATGAAATATTCTTATAGGAATATTAGTAATGTGAAAGATGGTTATGATATAACTTTGGCATGGGGTAATGTTGAGCTTATTTATGAATGCTTAAGTATAAATAGAGGACAAAGAAATTTATTTTCTTCAATGTGTTGGGGTGCTCAGAATGTTCAATATTCTGATAATTGTTTTAATTGCAAAAATATTTTTGGTTGTGTGGCTTTGAAGAACGCAGAATATTGTATTTTAAATAAACAATATACCAAAGAAGAATATATGAAGTTAGTACCAAAAATAATCGAACATATGAATAATCTGCCATTTATAGATAGGAAGGGTAGAATATATAAATATGGGGAGTTTTTCCCAGTTGAATTGTCTGCACTCCCATATAATGAAAGTTTAGCTCAACAATATTATCCACTTTCAGAAAAAGAGATTCTTGATCAAGGATTTAATTACTTAGACCAAGAGAGTAGGAATTATAATATAACTATTAAAAATGAAGATATACCTGATGATATACAAAATGTAGAAGATAATATAGTTCAAGAAGTTATCGAATGTGCTCATAAGGGTGAATGCAATGATAATTGTCAAAAGGCATTTAAAATTATTGTAGATGAATTATCTTTCTATAGAAAACACAACTTACCGATTCCTAGGATGTGTCTTAATTGTCGACATCAAGCAAGGGTCAAGGAACGTAATCCTTTAAAGCTCTGGCATAGAAGCTGTATGAAGGAGGGCTGTACTAACGAATTCGAAACTTCATATG
>JAVHRJ010000559.1:0-1765 GCA_036171595.1 Bacteroidales bacterium | reverse complement strand
TTACAACCAAAACGGAGTGAAAGATAAAAACACAAATCACCATTGCCACATCCATAATCGACAACTGTATCTGTAGATTTTAGATCAATCAAATTACCTATTTCTTGGTATTTATGACTAAAGTTATCAAATACAAGTTTTGAATTATAGTCTGGGGAAACAAACATCTCAGAAAAATATTTATAATTATAATTATGGGGGTGAATTTGTTTCATAAATTTTGTATATATTTTTTTTCTTGATTGTAAACATGTTTCCAATCGTATTTTTTAGCAGTTAAATAACATTTGTGAATGGAATTAATTATTTTTTTAGATCTGGGGTTATCAATTATTTTTATAATTGATTTTGCAAATTTATCAGTGTCACCTAGTTTGACAGTAATTAGATTTGAACCAAATAAGTTTTTGTATATTGGTAAATTATAGGCAACTATTGGTCGTTGGCACATGATAGCTTCAAATAATGAAATTCCCCACCCCTCTTCGTATGAAGTAAAGACACATACATTTGACTCGAGAATAATCCTATAAACATTATAATAATCTTCGACATATCCATGGTAAATAACTTTATCAAGACAGTGATAATGGATAAATTTTTTTTTCATGATATTTAAAAATTCTGGGTTTGCATGTCCAACTAAGTGAAGTTTGTAATTAGGATATTTTATAAGTATTTTGCTTAGAATTTTTGGTAAATCTAAAATTCCTTTAGTGGGGGTGATACGACCAAAATAACAAATTTGATTTTTTTGTTTTGTTTTTCCGTTTTTTTTAATTTTACTTAGAATATCCGTAATATTTAAACCATTTCCTACGGTAATCACTGGTTGTTGGAAACCAGATGAAATTAAATAATCGTTAACATCTTGATTGACAGTAAAAATAATGTTTGAGAAATGTTTTATAAGTATAAAGCTAAATTGTTGAAAAATATAGGAAAATAAATTGGATAAAAATGTATTTGATTTTCGTTTAAATGGATTTATATTTATGTGATGAATAACGGTAATCCAGCGTGTTTTTGGATAGAATAATTTGGTTATAAAAGATGGAAAGATGTTGCAAAAAAAATCACCTGTTGAATATATATAATTATTTTTAAAATTTTGAATATATTTTAAAGTTTCAAATGAACGAAAAATATACATGATAACAATAATAAATAAATTGCTTCGAGAGAGTAGCGATTCTGGCAAAAGGTGACCTGTGCTATAAATATTTTTTTTAGAGAAACATGGGATAGATATTTTAGGACAAATAATGTATGTCTTGAATTTGGAATCATTGTTAAAATAATTTAAAATTTCGTTACCTCGGATGTCTCCTCCAGTATATAAGTGTGGTTCTAGAAGTTGGTTAAAAAAGAAAAATATTTGATGACGATGTCTCATTGTGGTTTATTATATAATAGTTAATGACTAAAATTAATTTAGGTTCTGGTCCACATGCTGCAGTAGATTGGATAAATTTTGATTATGGTCTATTGCCTTTTTTAAGTAAATTTAGATTAACAAAAATGGCTAGTTTTTTTGGGCTTATTGACAAATCTTATGTTATTAAATGGCCTAAATTTAAATATTTCGATATTCGTCGAGGTTTGCCTTATGTTGGTGATTCAGTTGATTATATTTACTGTTCTAATGTTTTGGAGCATTTTGAAAAGTTTGAAGCCTTAAAAATATTAAAAGAATGTGACAGAATTTTAAAAAAAGGTGGGATTGTTAGATTTGTATTGCCCGATTTAACCAAGTTAATTGAAC
>JAVHRJ010000558.1:0-1771 GCA_036171595.1 Bacteroidales bacterium | reverse complement strand
AATAACTAAATAACTAAAAATAGGAGGATATAATATGGCATTTAATATCAAAAACAGAAGTTTTTTAAAGTTGTTGGATTTTACTTCACAAGAAATTAAATATTTGTTGGATTTAGCTTTAGATTTAAAAAAAGCAAAATATGCAGGCACCGAACAGCAGAGATTAAAAGGTAAAAATATTGCTTTGATTTTCGAAAAAGATTCTACCCGTACACGTTGCGCTTTTGAAGTTGCGGCTTTCGACCAAGGTTCTCATGTAACTTATATAGGTACATCGGGTTCGCAAATCGGAAAAAAGGAAACGATGAAAGACACTGCTCGGGTATTAGGCAGAATGTATGATGGGATTGAATATCGTGGATATTCGCAGGAAATTGTAGAAACTCTTGCTAAATATTCCGGAGTTCCGGTATGGAATGGATTAACAACTGAATTTCATCCAACTCAAATCCTTGCTGATTTTTTAACTATGATGGAACATTCCGATAAACCTTTAAATAAAGTTTCATTTTGTTATTGTGGTGATGCAAAAAATAACATGGGAAATTCATTGTTAATTGGAGCAGCAAAAATGGGAATGGATTTTAGAGCAGCTGCACCTAAATCTTGTCAACCATCGGCTGAATTAGTTAAAAAAGCAAAAAATATTGCCAAAGAAACAGGTGCTACTATAACAATTACAGATGATGTAGTAAAAGCTGTTAAAGGTGTTGATTTTATTTATACCGATGTATGGGTATCAATGGGAGAGCCAGATTCAGTATGGGCAGAACGTATTAAATTACTTAAACCTTATCAGGTTAATTCAAAAATGTTGCAACTTACAGGTAATCCAAAAGTTAAGTTTATGCATTGTTTACCGGCTTTTCATAATCGTGAAACAAAAATTGGTGAAGAAATTTATCAGAAGTATAAACTTAATGGTATGGAAGTTACAGAAGAAGTTTTTGAATCACCAAATTCAATTGTATTTGATGAAGCTGAAAATCGCGTTCATACAATTAAAGCAGTTATGGTTGCAACTTTAGGAAGTTAATTACAAATATAATAATGGATATTTTTTATTTAATAATATTTATAATATTCGCCTATTTATTAGGTTCAATTCCAACTGCAGTATGGATAGGTAAGAAATTTTATAATTTAGATGTACGTGAACATGGGAGCAAAAACTCTGGAGCGACTAATACTTTTAGAGTATTAGGAGTTAAAGCTGGAATTTTTGTTTTTAGTTTTGATGTTTTTAAAGGTTGGTTTTTAGTTTATACTGTACGTTATTATTTGAATATGTTTCCTGAAAGTGCTGATAATTTGCTAATCCCATTAACTATTGGAACTGTTGCGGTATTTGGTCATATTTTTCCAATTTTTGCAAAGTTTAAAGGAGGAAAAGGAGTTGCAACAATGTTAGGTGTTGTAATTGCTATTCAACCTATTGCTGCACTTGTATGCTTTGTTATGTTTTTTGTATTATTAATATTAACTAAATATGTATCATTAGGTTCAATAATTTCCGCAATATTTTTTCCAATATTGATTAATGTTATTTACATTAATCATTCAGTATCTTTTCTTGTTTTTTCGATATTAACAGCTGTAATTATTGTTTATACTCATAAAAAAAACATTGTTAGATTATTCTCATTATCTGAAAACAAAACATATTTACTAAGAAAGCGAACAAATTAAATTGGAGTTTTCAAATATCCTTTAATTTTAGGACTTACGCAAAAAAAACAATATGACACGAATTACACTAATAAAAAATAAG
>JAVHRJ010000557.1:0-1774 GCA_036171595.1 Bacteroidales bacterium | reverse complement strand
TATAGTTCGTTTCAATAACTTAAAAAGTCCAAGTAATTGTTTTACGGTCACTTAAGTCCAATAACCAATTCACCATATAACTTGTTTTTTATTAAACAAGTCCAAGTTATTTATTTATGTTTCCTTAGCTTCTTCCTTTGTAGCACCTTTAATATCAGTTATAGAAACTCTTGCATTTCTGAATTAAGCACTAAAATCATCAAAAACCTTCATAAATTCATCTATATCTTTTTCTAAGATAAACTCAATCCATGTATTGTACTTTTCTCTAATAAGTTTATTTGCCTTTCTACTTACCTCTTGTGTTGGAGTAACTAATGTCCATGCAGGTATCCTTAGGAAACATAAATAAATAACTTGGACTTTTACAAACTGTCTAAACCCGTTATTTCAGGCTTCTATAGTTCGTTTCAATAACTTAAAAAGTCCAAGTAATTGTTTTACGGTCACTTAATCCATTATTCGCTTCTTCATTTGGTACAAAGATGATAGATTTAGTTTCAAAATCTAAAACTAAAACTTCTCTACTTAACCATGTTTCAGCTTCAATACCTGAGATATTTTTAACCTCATTAACATTTTGCTCCATCATCCAAGCTAAGGTTGCCAACCTATTTTGACCATCAAGAATTAACGATGTGTATTTAGCATTTGTCGGCGGTCGTATTGACCCTAAATGTCCTTTTGAAATTAGTGTTAAATCATACTTTTCAAACGGCGACCAAAGCAAGAAAGAACCAATAGGAAAACCTGATACAATCGAGTCACACATTGCTTCAACATTTTTTTTGTCCATACATAAGATCGTTGCATCGCAGCAGGAAGTAATCTTCCAGCAATAACTTCTTTTGATAACGACATTAAAAAATTAGAACTTTGATTTATTATCATGATTAATTCTTTACAATATTTTAATATATGTTTTATTATAATACTTAAATTATATAAAGTCAACAAAATAATAGTTTCTTTAACTTAAAAATTTAAGTTAACTTTAATTTAGATTGCTCTTAACAAATTATTTTTAATAAGTTATTTTATAAAAAGGTGGAAATTATTACTATATGCAAATTAAATGGTTAACTTTAGTAATTAAAATAAAGTATTTTTAAGGATTATGATGATTAAATTTATGAATTGGGCTGATACGAATAAAGCTGCTGTTAAACAGCAAAATCAATGGGCATGCTATATATCCAATGGACTTGATTTAAGTAGTAAAAATGACAGAGTTATTTATGATTTTGTTATTCAACAAATTGGGAATTTATTTAAAGAAAAAAAAGATTTTTTTTCTACAATAAGTAATATCACTGACGGTGGTTTATTTTTCTTTGAAAGTAGCAAAGAAATGGAGCATTTTTATTATATTTTTAATAGAGAATTGACATATAGTTCAGCTATTTATGCTTGCATTTATAATCCTAATGGTGAGTGTTTAACCGAAAATAAATAAGTGTAATTTTTTAATTAAAACAAAAGGAGAAACAAAGATGTCTGTTGAACAACGTGTTAAAAAGGTCGTTTCTGACCAATTGGGTATCAATAAATCTGCAATCAAGAATGAATCTTCATTCATCAATGACTTGGATGCCGATGACATTGATATACTTGAATTGGCTATGGCACTGGAAGACGAATTTAAATGTGAAATACCCAAAAAAGATGTAGAAGCAATCACTTCGGTGCAAAAAGCTATTGATTACATCTTAGCTTTAGCTAATTAAAAGTAACAAAAAAATCCCAAGTCAATTGACTTGGGATTTGTTTAAAT
>JAVHRJ010000556.1:0-1783 GCA_036171595.1 Bacteroidales bacterium | reverse complement strand
AATGTACATTTTCCCAACACCTTGTTTAAAAAACTTATCGGCATCTGTGGCACGATGTTCAATTGTTTCGCTGTTTAAACGAGCAATAACTTTAAAAAAGTAAACACCATTTGCAAGTTTATCGCCATACATATCGGTGCCATCCCATGCAAATTGCGTAATGTTATTACCAACGTGCACATTTCCTAACTCATTTAATCCAATTTCACGTATAAACTTTCCAGTAATTGTGAATATTTGAATACGAAAATCGTCTGGAATTTCTGAACCTGTAAGAGTAAACACAAATCTTGTTGAAGTACTAAATGGGTTTGGATAATTATAAACATTTGTTACAGTTGCTTTATTTATTACTTCAAAATCTATTCTGTAGTCAACATCACCGCTTTCATTATTCGACACATCTTTTGCCTGAATACGTAGTTGAAATTTTCCATCTGCCAAAATTGGACGGTATTCAATTTTAAAACTATTTTTTGGCAATTGTGCCAATGTATATTGTAGTTCAGGATTATTAAAATAAATTCTATTTTCAGTGCCAGTAGTTTTATTTGAAATATATAAGCCAAAAAGTGATGTATCGTTTAATGCCAAAAACTTATTTTCATCTTTTAATGTAACTAATATGTATGGCTTTGCAGAAACAATATCGCCATTTAAAATATGAATATTATCAAAAGTAACATCGAGCAATGGATTTGTTCTATCTGATGACACATAAAATGGTTTTTCGGCAATATTATTAAAATGATATTGTTCTAATTGAGCATATTTACCGGTATTTGTATCAACCGGATTAACCTCGTACCAAATATGATTTAATCCAGCTAAACCAGTTGTATTAAATGTTATAGTATCAATTAAAACATCACCTGATGGATGTTTCCGTAATTTACAATAAGAGTTTGGCAAACTAATAATTTGATTGTTTTTATCTTGAACCCAATATTTAACTAAAAGACTATCCATATCGTATCTGCTAACATTTTCGGTAGCTACTGCAAATTTAAAAACATCACCTTCTTGTAATGTATCTTTATAAAACAAAAATCCTTTTGTTGGATTTATTGCTGTTTCGGGAGCTTCGTCATAAGTAACCTGCCAGCGTTTTAGCTGCGATGGTGTTTTTAAACTATCGTCTTTTGTTAAAAAATTAAGACGCAAATAAGGATAAGTTGTTACATCAACATAATTATATAAATCATTTATATCGTACTGCGAGGTTGACAAAAAGGGAATTGCAGTAATGCTATCGCTATTTGACTTATACGCTTTTAACTCTAAATGCACCGAATCACTAGTTGGGTTTTCAATAGGATATTGTAACCAATGCAAAGTTTTCCACGATGTTGCTGGACCAATTAATGTTGAACTAACTTTTCCTGATGTAAAATTTGTGGCTATTGTTGCATAAAAATTAACAGTATCATGTGGATTTGTACCATAAGCTTCTTGTGCCGATAACCAATCACCTTTTTTACAAAAAAAGACATAAGGATTATCGTTAGCAACAGTTCTTAGCTGCAATAAATTAGAACTTAAAATTTCAAATGCCTGATACGTTTCTTCTGGCCATTGTTGCATGTTTCCTGTTCTAAAAGTATAAATAAAAAAATACACACTATCAGGCAAGTTGTTAACAAAATTTGCCAAACTTAATAGATGTAAACTATCTGCATAAAACACAAAATATTTATTATATCCATTATGAGTAGGACATTTCGGATAATTTACGTGACCCCAATCACCATGTTCATTACACATCCATGGGAGTAAAGTTGTT
>JAVHRJ010000555.1:0-9205 GCA_036171595.1 Bacteroidales bacterium | reverse complement strand
TAGTGCTTGCAATAGGTTTCGAATATTTTAATATTCGAAAAAATAATAATTTTATTTATTACACTAATATGTTTTATTGCATTACTTACTTTTTGTTATTTCTTGTTACAAAATTAATTTTTAATGTTTTTTTTATTATAAATCAAATAATATTTTTTTTATTACAATTTATTAAAAGAGAAAAAATATCATTTAAATTATTTACAAACATAGGTATAGTATTATCAATAATTACTTTTATTACAATAACATATGGAATTATTTATGGAAAAAATGATTTAATCGTTAAACAAGTTTCAATTTTTTCAAGTAAAATTCCTCAAAAATTTAATAAATTTAAAATAGTTCAAATATCCGATTTACATTTAGGTAGCTTCTACTATAACACTAAAAAAATCAAAGAAGTTGTAAATGCAATAAACAACTTAAAACCTGATATTGTTATACTTACAGGCGATTTGGTAAATAATTTTGCTGAAGAAGCTAATGGTTTTGATTCAATTTTTGTAAAAATTAAAGCAAAGTATGGAAAATATGCAGTACTAGGAAACCACGATTTTGGTGATTACACTGTTTGGCGAACCCCTGAAACAAAACAAGTTAATTTAAATAAAATTATTTTACATTATAAAGCAATGGGGTTTAATTTATTACAAAACAACTCCGAAATAATTTCGAATGGCAATGATAGCATCCAAATTGCTGGAGTGGACAATTGGGGAATGCCTCCATTTAAAAAATATGGAGATTTAAAAAAGGCTTCAAAAAAATTATTACCTAACAAGTTCACAATTATGTTAAGTCACGATCCTACTCATTGGGAAGAAGAAATTAAATTTCAAAAAAATATTGATTTAACATGTTCGGGGCACACTCATGGCATGCAATTCGGATTTGAGAAATTTGGAATTAAATGGAGTCCTGTAAAGTACCGATATAAAAATTGGGCAGGATTATATCAAAATAAGAATAGCTATCTTTACGTTAATCGTGGTATAGGTTGTATAGGATTTATTGGAAGAATAGGAATGCCTCCAGAAATTACGCTAATTGAAATAATAAAAAAATGATTTTTGTTGATTCTATATTAAAAGATATTTGGCACTATACAAGTTATTGGTCGCAATATTTAATTGCTATTATTATAATTATTGTTATTATTTATTTAATACTTGAACATAGAGATCCAAATAGAACTATATCATGGATTTTAGTAATAATTCTTGTCCCAATTGTTGGATTAATTTTATTTTATTTTCTAGGTAAAAATTATAAAAAGAAACGGTTATTTTCCAAAAAAGGGATTATCGATATTCGCCAAACCGAAAAATTAATTGCTTGGCAGTCTGAACATTTACTAGACGATTTAGATGTAACAAACTCCAAAGTACTTTCAAAAATAGGAGTTATAAAATTACTACTAAATAATAATAAAGCTCTTTTAACCCATAATAACAAAGTCCAAATATTAAACAATGGAAACGAAACTTTTCCAGCAATTTTTGAGGCTTTAAAAGCTGCAAATCATCATATACATCTTGAATATTATATGATTGAAGAAGGAGAAATTGGTACACAACTAAAATCTATTTTAATTGAAAAAGCTTTACAAGGAATTGAAATTAGATTGATATACGATGATGTTGGTTCTTGGGGCCTAAGCAACAATTTTATAAACGATTTAAAAAATGCTGGTATTAATGCACAAGCCTTTATTCCTGTTCGTTTTCCAAGATTTGCACAAAAAATTAATTTTAGAAATCATAGAAAAATAATAATAATTGATGGGAACATCGGCTTTATTGGTGGATTAAACTTTGCCGATCGCTACATGTACGGCATTCCAGAAATTGGATTTTGGAGGGATACTCATTTAAAAATAGAAGGCACTTCGGTGGGAAGTTTACAAGTAATATTTTTAACCGATTGGTATTTTACATCGGACCAACTTTTAAACGAACAAAAATATTTCCCAAAATATAAACCATGCGAAAAATGTTTAGTGCAAATTGCTACAAGCGGACCCGATTCTGATTGGGAAAGTATTATGCAAGCTTATTTTTATACAATTTCAACTGCTCGTGATTATTTATATATTTCTACCCCCTATTTTATTCCTAATGAAAGCATATTAACTGCAATAAAAACGGTTGCTTTAAGTGGTGTTGATGTAAAAATCATTTTACCTAGTCGTAACGATTCAAAACTTACTTATTATGGTTCAATGTCATATATTAAAGAATTACTTGAGGCAAATGTAAGTATATACATGTATAACAGAGGATTTACGCACAGTAAAATTTTAATTGTTGATGATATAATTTGCTCTGTTGGTACAGCAAATATGGATTTAAGAAGCTTTGATCAAAATTTTGAAGTAAACGCACTTATTTATGATGAAAAAATTGCAATAAAATTAAAAGAATCATTTATGGATGATTTAACATTTTGCGAATTGCTAAACTTAGATGAGTACTCAAAACGCCCAATTTCAAGAAGAATTGCAGAGGGAATTGCAAGAATATTTAGCCCTATCCTTTAATTTGATGCTCTTTTCTTAATAAATCATTCACAATTTTTACTGGGTTAAAAGTTATAATTGGAACTTCTACAAAAATGGTATTCCAATTCGCCATTGCACCATTCCAAAGTCCTGGCAATTCTAATGCTTTTAAATCCATTCCATCTTTAGATTTTTTAGAAATAAAACCTGTATTGGGGTCTACATATTCTGTTAAATTAAACTTTTTTCCATTAAAATCAGTTACAGAGCAAACTAAATCAACCGGATTAAAATGAGTAGCCTTTTTAAATACATTTAATTGATTATCATTTGAATAGTCTACTTGAGAAGACTCTATTATTTGTAACGACACGGCACCGTTCGCATCAAGAATCCAAAATGGTCCCCCACCTGGCTCACCTAAATTTTTAACCATTCCACAAATTCTAATTGGCCTATTTAAAATTGTTTTTATTTCGTTTAAATTTTTTAATTTACCATCTGGAATTTTAATATCAATAAAGAAATATTTTTTATAAAACACACAAATTTCTTTTACTAAACTCTCAGAATTCTCACCACTATTAATTCTTTTTAAATAATCAAAAATTTGATTTCTAACTTTTATTAAATAACCACCTATTGATTTTTTATAAATAACAGTTTCTTTTTTTAAATGATCGGGAACTACATTATCTATATTTTTAATAAAAATGATAGAAGCATCTATTTCGTTTAAATTTTCAATTAATGCTCCGTGTCCTCCTGGTCTAAATAATAATTTATTATCATTTGTGCGAAATGGCTCATTATAAAGCTTAACTGCTATTGTATTGGTTGATGGCTTTTGTATTGAATAACTAATTTTATAATTTACGTTAAACAGCTTTTCATACTTTAATCTAATTTTACTTACTAATTTTTTAAAAATTGGCAAATGTTCTGGTGTTACTGTAAAATGAATTTTTACATTTTTTTTAGCAGAAACAGAATACATTGCACCTTCAACTAGATGTTCTTCTAAAGAAGTTCTAGTTTCTTTATCGTAATTATGAAAACTAAGTAAAGCTTTTGGTAAATTACTGTAATTTAATCCTTTTGGAGTTAACAGAGCCGAAATTATACTAATATAATTATCTTGTTTAAATTCTTTGCTAATGTCAAGATTATACTCTTTTTTTAAAACTTCGCTCAACTCGTTATAAAATGCAAACTGAGGAAGTTTCTCGAAAAATTCTAAAACTAGATTAAATTTTTTATCATTCTCAATATTAACAGAACCAGACCATTCATCCATAAATGAAAATAAATCTTTAAACATTCTTGTTGCAGCACCAGAGGCTGGCACAAATTTTACAATATTTTCATTTTCAGCGGTTTCATTATAAAGCTTAATTAGTTCATTTTTTTCTTTTTCAGAAAACACTTTAATTCCATCATTATAAATAGCAGGTTTATGTAACTGAACATAGGGAAATCCTTTTTTAAAAAATTCAATTTGTTTTTCAACAACTTTAGGGTTAATACCCATTTTGTCCATTTGCAATAAATCTTGTTTATTAAACATTTTAAATATTTTAATTAAGTTTATTTGCAAATTTATAACTTATGTTATTAATTAAAATAAAAGATTACAAAATGTTAATATTATTTTAAACAATCTTAATTTTATAAAGTCTAAACGAGCAATTAAAATTTTATATATGTACAAATATTTACTGTTATTAATTTTTTTAACAACGTTCAATAAATTTTCTTTTTCTCAAGATAGACATCAAATGGAAGGTTTTCAAGGAGAAATTATTGGTAAAATTATTGATAATGCCTCAGGAAAACCAATGGAATATGCCAATATTTCAGTTTTTTCGATGCGAGATTCATCGCTTTCAGGTGGAGCTATTACTGATTCAAAAGGCTTTTTTAAGGTTGAAAAATTAAAACCTGGTTTTTATAAAGTAAAAATAGATTTTATTGGTTATGAGCGATATATAAATACTGCAAAAGTAAATCCACAAAATCCTTCGGTAAATATTGGAACAATAAAATTGAAACCAGCATCAACTAAATTATCAGAAGTAGAAGTTATTAGCGAAAAACCCTTAGTTGAATTTACATTAGATAAAAAAGTAATAAATGTTGAGAAAAACATAATAACATCAGGTGGTTCGGCAACCGATATTCTACGTACTACTCCATCGGTTTCTGTTGATATGGATGGGAATGTAAGCCTACGCGGAAGTACTAACGTTACAATTTTAGTAGATGGAAAACCATCAATGCTAACAAGTGGTGATAAAGCCGCAATTTTAGAACAAATTCCAGCAAGCACTATTGAAAGTATAGAATTAATAACCAACCCTTCGGCAAAATACGATCCTGAAGGAATGGCAGGAATAATAAATATTATTACAAAAAAAGAAAAAAGAGATGGAACAAACGGATTAATATCTCTTAATTATGGCACCTGGGAAAAATATGGTGCCTCAATAAATTTAAATAAAAGAACAGGTAAATTTAACTTTTTTGCAAATTACGATTACAAAAATAATGATAGAAATGGCAATAGAAAACATTATAGAGAATTTTATAATAACGACACATTAGTTTCAATTTATGATATAAAATCTGAAAGAAAATCGAACTCTCTATCGCATACATTTAAAGGAGGTTTTGATTATAACATTACACCTATGAGTACAATAAATGCAAGTGGCACTTATAGAATGGGAGTACATCCTGGTGGCGATTATAATACTGATTTGATTTACGATAATTTATATAATTTAACACAAAGCTATACGCGAGACGAAATTTCGAATGAAAACAATAACAATACAGATTTTACACTCGGTTTTAAAAAGGAATTCGAACAAAAAGGTAGAGAATTAACTGCTGATGCATATTATTCTTCGAGTAACGAAATTGAATCGAATAAGTATTTGCAAAACTTCATTTTTCCTGATTCAATAGTGCCCGAACAAAGAGCAATAAACAATAGCAAATTTAAGAACTTTACATTTCAATCAGATTACTCACACCCTATTAACGAAAAAACTAAATTAGATGCTGGAGTAAAATATATGATGCGGTCGACCGATGATGATTATAAATTTTCGAATTATGATAGCATTCCAAATGATTTTATAAACGATACTAATCTATCAAATCATTTTATTTATACCGACCAAGTTTATGCTGCATATACTACAATTTCTAAAGAGTGGAAAAAATTCAGTGTTCAGGCAGGTTTAAGAGCAGAACAAACTTATCAAGACGGCAATCAGGAAACAATGAAAGAACAATATAAAAACGATTATTTTAGCCTTTTTCCAAGTTTTCATACAAGTTATTCATTACCAAAAGAAAACAAATTGCAAATAAGCTATAGCCGAAGAATAAACCGTCCATCTATTCATTCCATGAATCCATTTGTTGATGCATCTGACCCACTAACATTACACACTGGAAATCCTTATTTAAAACCAGAATATATTAATTCTTATGAAGTTGGTCATATTAAAGATTGGAAAAAACTTTCATTAACTTCTTCGCTTTTTTACAAACAAACAAATGATGTAATAAGCCGATATAGAATTGTTGATACAACTGGGAGTATTACTGTAATGCCAATAAACATTGCAAAAGCAACTTCTTATGGTTTTGACTTTATTATATCTTATAACCCTGTTAAATTCATACGTTTATCGGGTGATTTTTCGTGGTTTAACACCACTTTAAGTGGGAGCAATCTTGAAACTGATTTAACAAGCTCTATTTTAAGTTACAATGGCAAATTTAATGCTTCAATTTTTCTACCAAAAAACTTTTCACTACAAATAAATTGCATGTTCGAAGGTCCGTCAGTTATGGCACAAGCCATAAGAAAAGAATTTTATACCGTAAGTGCGGGTTTACGTAAAGATTTTAAAAACAAAAAAATATCATTATCGCTCCGATTTAGTGATATATTTAACACTATGAAATTTAGAATTGTAACCGACGACCCAACACTAAAAGCTAAAATGGAATTTAAACGCCAAAGCCAAGTTGCATATATTACACTTAGTTACCGAATTAACGAAGGCAATAAACAGCGAGAAAAAAACAAAAATGCTGAAATGAATGGCGGTGGTGAAATGGATATGGGGGAATAAGTTTATTAGTTAAAAGTTTTTAAAGTTAAAATAATAGATGTTTAGTGTTTTTATATAAAATTCATGAAATAAATTTAAATTTTATTTATTTTTACAAAAAATAAATAAAATGGCATCTTTTAACAAATTACAACCAATAGAAGTTTTCCAACAATTTGAAGAAATTTTAAAAGTTCCAAGACCTTCAAAAAAAGAAGAAAAAATAATTCAGTTTCTTCTCGACTTTGCAAAAAAAAATAATTTAAAAGTAAAAAAAGACAGCGTTGGTAATGTTTTAATTTCAAAACCTGCTACAAAAGGTTTTGAAAAAAAGCAAACTGTTGTATTGCAATCGCACATTGATATGGTATGCGAGAAAAACAGTAACACTGTACACAATTTCGAAACTGACCCTATAATTCCTATTGTTGAAAAGGAATGGGTTAAAGCGAAAGGCACTACTTTAGGTGCCGATGATGGTATAGGTGTAGCAGCTCAATTAGCATTATTAGCATCAAAAAAAATTCAACACGGAAAAATAGAATGTTTATTTACAGTTGACGAAGAAACAGGTTTAACAGGTGCTTTTGCTTTAAAACCTAGCTTTTTCACAGGAAAAACATTATTAAATTTAGACTCGGAAGATGAAGGCGAATTATTTATTGGTTGTGCGGGCGGAAAAGACACTGTTGCAACATTAAAATACGAAAACAAAAAAACTCCAGGTAAACAAGTTGCATTAAAAGTGTCTGTAAGTGGCTTAACTGGAGGTCACTCTGGCGACGATATTCATAAAGGCTATGCAAACGCATTAAAAATTTTAACACGATTTGTGTGGTTTGTTAACCAAAATTATGGTTTACGACTTTCAAAATTTGAAGGTGGAAACTTACGTAATGCAATTGCACGCGAAGCGTCTGCAACTTTTGTGGTAACAAGCGAATTACCAAACAAAATAATTAAAGAATTTGAAACATTTTCAATTGAAACAAAAGCAGAATATTCTGTAACAGAACCTAACATGGCCTTAAAAATTGAGCTCTGCGACAAACCAGAATATATTATTGATCGTAAATCGCAATTTCGTTTATTAAATGCATTATATAGCTGTCCTCATGGAGTTATTGCATGGAGCCAAGAAATGCCAGGTTTAGTTGAAACTTCAACTAATTTGGCATCTATAAAATTTATTCACAAAAATAAAATTGAAATTACAACAAGTCAGCGAAGCTCTGTAGAATCAGCTAAAAATGATATTGTAAATATGGTTTCAAGCGTTTTTATTTTAGCAGGTTTTAACACAAAAAATTCTGATGGCTATCCAGGTTGGAAACCTAATACAAATAGTGAAATTTTAAATATTAGCAAAAACGCTTATAACAAATTGTTTGGAAAATATCCAATTGTTAGAGCAATTCATGCAGGTTTAGAATGTGGTTTGTTTTTAGAAAAATATCCAAAACTCGATATGATTTCGTTTGGTCCTACCTTACGCGGTGTTCATAGTCCAAGCGAAAGATTGCAAATTAACACCGTTCAAAAATTTTGGGATTTATTACTTGAAATTTTAAAAAATATACCTTCTACAAAATAAATAAAGGCTGCAAATGCAGCCTTTATTTATTTATTCGCTTTGACTTTCGCCTTGAGCATGAATTTTAGTATTTAAACTATCAATTTGAATAATTGTATCATTTGTTTTTTCGATACAATTACATCCAGTAGCAACTTTTACAAATTTTGTATCTGCAGGTTCCCATCCCATTATAAAATACAATACAAAAAATCCCACAATATAGGCAACAGTAACATGCCAACCTTTTTTTACCCATTCAACAACATTTCTTGCTTCTTCAAATTTATTTGTAATTGCAACACCTGCCGATGAACCAAACCATATCATTGAACCACCAAATCCAACAGAGTAAGCTAACATTCCCCAATCGAAACAACCTTGTTCTAAACATAATTTTGTTAATGGAATATTATCAAATACTGCAGAAACAAAACCTAAAATAAATGCTGTTAACCACGATGCAGAAGGCAAATCGTCAACTGGCATTAATGATGCAGCAGTTACCAAACAAAGAAGAAAAACAGTACCTTTTATTGCACCTGAAATTTCGCCCCATGGAGTTTTTCTAATAAACGAACCAATAATAATAGCTATCCAAACTCCCAATGCTGGCATATCGTATAGGAAATTTGATAAAATAGCCCCAATTAACATCAAACCTACAATAAATATTTTTCCCCAATCGATTTTAACTCCTTCTTTTGCATCTTTTACAATTCTCTGGTATTTATCTTGTTGATGCGAAGCAAACCATGCTATTATTAGAACTGCAACTCCAGCAGCAACATAGGCATGAAAAACATTAAATGGACTTACGCCTTCAATCCACATCATAGTTGTAGTTGTATCACCAACTACACTACCTGCACCACCAGCATTACTAGCAGCAACAATACCAGCAATATAACCTATATGAACTTTATTTTTAAATACAATTAATGCAATTGTACCTCCAATCATTGCTGCAGCTATATTATCTAAAAATGAGGATAG
>JAVHRJ010000554.1:0-9240 GCA_036171595.1 Bacteroidales bacterium | reverse complement strand
TTCCTGCTGCAATAAGTTTTTTTACAGTTTGTTTTGCAATATAAAATCCCATTGAGTCGTTAACAAATCTACCAGCATTAATAACTTGTGAATGATAGCGAAACTCTTGTGCTTTATAGGTTAAATAATACGGATCAACTCCAATGCAATGCCCCCCAACCAAACCGGGATAAAATTTCAAAAAATTCCATTTTGTTCCAGCAGCCTCAAGAACTTCAAATGTGTTAATTCCCATTCGGTTAAATATAATTGAGAGTTCGTTCATTAATGCAATATTTACATCGCGTTGAGTATTTTCAATAATTTTTGCAGCCTCGGCAACTTTAATTGTTGATGCTTTATGAACTCCAGCTTTAACAACTAACTCATATACTTTTGCAATATTTTCTAAAGCTTCTTTATCACAACCCGAAACTATTTTTTTAATAGTTGTAAGTGAATGTTCCTTATCGCCCGGATTAATTCTTTCGGGTGAATATCCAACTTTAAAATCTTTTAAAAATTTTAATCCCGAAAGTTTTTCTAAAACTGGGATACAATCTTCTTCGGTACAACCAGGGTAAACAGTAGATTCATAAACAATATAATCGCCTTTTTTTAATATTTTACCAACAGAAGTTGAAGCCCCTAATACGGGAGTTAAATCGGGTAAATTATGACTATCAATTGGAGTTGGTACTGCAACAATATGAAAAGAAGCACCTTTTAAATCTTCGGGATTACTTGTAAAAGTTATATCACACCCTTTAAATGCAGATGTTGCTAATTCGTTACTTGGGTCAATTCCCTTTTTCATTTTATTAACCCTATCCTGACGAATATCGAAACCAATTACAGAAACATGTTTTGCAAATTCTAGTGCAATTGGTAAGCCCACATAACCCAAACCGATAACTGAAAGTTTCGTTTTTTTATTAATAAGTTTTTTATACATAATAATATATTTCAAATAACAATATTCAAACTACAAACAAATATCAAACAAAAAAAGTACAAAGCAAAACAATAAACAATGAACAAATAAAGATTCTTCGCTAATCACTCAGAATGACAAAAAAAACAAAATTAAACGTTAACAAAGAACATAAAACAATGAACTATAAACTAATAAACATTCTTACAAAACGGATGATAATCGCCAATTAAACCTAAAGGTTTTGCATTTCTAATGTTGTATGCGGTTTCTACAGATTTACGAGCATCAGCTAATCCAAATCCCTTTTTTTCTAAAATTGATTGATAACTAAGCGTATGCAAATCAGTAAAACCACCACTAAATTCAATCTCTTTTCCCTCAACTAATATTGAGCGATAAGTACGTTGATTTTTTTCTTTTATTTCTAATGGGATATCATTAAAATCGATACTTAAAAACCACCTTACCCTTGCTTTTTCTAACTGTAAATAACCTGCTGCTTTATTTTTTTCTGATATGTGCAATTTGTTATCTTTTACATCACCAAAAATCCATGTAAGCATATCAAAAAAATGAATCCCAATATTTGTTGCAATTCCACCCGATTTGTGGTCATCGCCTTTCCATGAAAAATTATACCAACTTCCGCGGCTGGTAATATATGTTAAATCAACATCAAAAATTTTATCTTTAGGCGATTTCTCAATTTGTTTTTTTAGTGCTATAATTGACGGATGAAGTCGTAATTGCAATATTGTATTTACTTTATTGCCTGTTTCTTTCTCAATTTCGGAAAGGGCATCAATATTCCAAGGATTTAACACTAAAGGTTTTTCACAAATTGCATTAGAACCACTGCGTAGTGCAAAACGTATATGAGAATCGTGTAAATAATTAGGCGAACAAATACTTACAAAATCTATTTTTGTTCCATTTCTTTTTAATTTTTCGATATGCCTATCAAATCGTTCAAATTCAGAAAAAAAATCGGTTTCAGGAAAATAGTTGTCAAGAAAACCAACGCTGTCAAATTTATCTAAAGTGGCAACTAACTTATTGCCAGTATCTTTTATAGCCCTTACGTGTCTAATTGCAATATATCCAGCAACTCCAATTAAAGAGAAATTTTTTGGCTTTGTACTCATTGTTTACATTATTTTGGAAATAATATTATTTTCGATACGATATTTTTCTTTACCTTCTGGACAAATTGCAATGCCATCGCTATTAAAATTTAACTTGTGTCCAAATTCACTCATCCACCCAGTTTGACGAGCAGGGTTGCCAACAACCAATGCATAAGGTTTTACATCTTTGGTTACAACTGCACCAGCACCAATAAAACAATATTCGCCTAGTGTTACACCACATACTATAGTAGAGTTTGCACCAATACTTGCCCCTTTTTTAACAAGAGTTTTTTTATACTCATTTCGTCTAATTACAGCACTTCTTGGATTTATTACATTTGTAAAAACCATTGAAGGACCTAAAAAAACATCATCTTCACAAATTACACCAGTATAAATACTTACATTGTTTTGAATTTTAACGTTATTTCCCAAAACAACTTCGGGAGAAACAACTACATTTTGCCCAATATTACATTTCTCGCCAATTTTACAATTCGACATAATATGGCTAAAATGCCAAATTTTTGTTCCCTTTCCAATTGTACAACCATCATCAATTATTGATGATTCGTGGGCAAAATACACTAAATTATTATTATCCATGTTTTAAAAAATATTTTGTAAAGATACAATTGTAATGAGTTTTTGCAAAATGAGAATTATTAATTATATGCAAAAGCCTACATTTAACTGATTTAATTGCAATTACATTATTAACTTTTTAAATTTACTTTAAATATAATACAAATATTTTAAAACATAATCTTTCAAATTCAACTTTAAGCAATACATTTGTATATAAATATTAATTATGGATAATTATATTCAACCATATACTGCATATTCTCGATTTATAACTAAAGAAGTAAATGTTGGGGGAATTGCTTTAGGTAAAAATAATCCTGTGCGTATTCAAACAATGACCAACACAAATACCCTCGACACAAAATCGACAGTAGAACAAATTATAAAAATTTATGATGCAGGTGCCGATTATGTTCGATTAACAGTACAAGGAATTAAGGAAGTAGAAAATTTACCTGATATTATAAAAAAATTAAAGAAACAAAATATTAATATTCCACTAATTGCCGACGTTCATTATAATCCAAAAGTTGCTGAATTAGCTGCACAAATTGTTTCAAAAGTTAGAATTAATCCGGGCAATTATATTGATGTTTCAAAATCGGCAAATAAAATTGATTTTAACGAAAAACAATTTGCAGAAGAAAAAGAAAAAATTTACAAAAACCTATTACCTCTAATAAATATTTGCAAACAAAATGGTACTGCTGTACGAATTGGAATAAACCATGGCTCTTTATCGTGGCGAATTGTAAGCAAATACGGAAATACCCCCGAAGGAATGGTGGCTTCGGCAATTGAATTTATTGAAATTTGCGAACAAGAAAATTTCAATAACATTGTACTTTCAATGAAAGCCAGCAATCCACTTACAATGATTCATGCCAACCGACTTTTAGTACAAAAAATGTATGAAAACAAATTAAATTATCCTATTCATTTAGGAGTTACAGAAGCGGGTTTAGGCGAAAACGGAAGAATAAAATCGGCAATTGGAATAGGTTTATTAATAACTGAGGGAATAGGCGATACAATTAGAGTTTCGTTAACCGAAGCACCAGAAAAAGAAATTCCAGTTGCAAAAAAAATAATTAAAGAATCAACGAATATTATTAAAAGTTATAACATATTGCAAAACAACAATTGGAATTATAATCCATTTGTTTTTGAACGAAGAAAAACTAATTTTTATAAAAATATTGGAGGGGAAAAACCCCCTATTTTAGTATATACCGACTTCAAAAGTAATAATATTTTAAAACAAGATATTAATAATATTGAAGAAATTAACAATTTGAAAAGTGAACATCATACTGAATTTATTTCAGCATCTAACAACAAGATTCTGAAACAAGTTCAGAATAATGGAATAAACATTATTGAAACTGATAACATTTATAATTTCAGAAAAATAATTAATGAAATTAATAAAAAAAATAACCAAAACCCTATAATTCTTAAAATTAACATTAAAAATTTTAGTATTCAAAAAGCCTTATATCGTATTTCAGTAGTTGCTGGTGGACTGTTTGCCGATGGTCGCCTTGATGGTTTATGGATTACTGGAACTAATTCAAAAAACTCCGAAAAAATAATTCAAATTGCTTATTCAGTTTTACAAGCAAGTCGTGCTAGAATTACAAAAACCGAATATGTATCGTGCCCATCGTGCGGAAGAACACTTTTTGATATCGAAAAAGCTGTGAAGGATGTTATGGAAGCAACAAAACAATTTACTGGTTTAAAAATCGCTGTAATGGGTTGCGTTGTAAATGGACCAGGCGAAATGGCTGACTCTGATTACGGTTATGTAGGAGCTGGCAATGGGAAAGTTAATATTTACAAAGGGAAAGAACGTGTTTTGCAAAACATTCCAGAAAATATTGCTGTTGAAGAATTAGTTAATATTATAAAACACAATGTAATCAAGTAAAATTATAAAAATTAGCATTTTATAATTATAGTATAAATCAAATTCAGGGTTAATTCAGCACAATTTCGTAAGCAAATCGAACAATTTGATTGTTTTACATTTATTTTTTTATTTTTTCACACTATATGGAATTCCCGCTTGTGTGGGAATGACGCCAAAAAATACTCTGCCTTCGTTTGTATCTGCACAAACGTTTTACATTCAGATATTGTTTTTTTAAGCAGTTAATGCGCATACTTTATTTGTTAGAGACAACTCCAAATTTGGCGAAAACGACTTATAACATCTATATTTTAGCGATATTTCACCCCTACAGGGGTTCGTTTTGCTTAATTTATTTTACTACAAACATGTTATCCCTACGGGAGTTTAATTTTTTATAAAAATCCGTAGCAGTGCTCTATTTATAAAAACAAAAAAAATAACATGTTTATTAGACTCGTAGGAGTGAAATATTAATCGGACAATAGTTATAAAATGTAGGGTTTTTACTGTTTTACTTTAATTTTTTGCATATACTTTTAACGCTTAATCTGGTTAATTATTAGGTTGCATTTAATTTCAGCACTTTTTAAGGGGCGACTAATTAGTGGACTATAATCACAACAAAATGAAAATAAAAAAACCTCAGAAAAAATCTGAGGTTTTTAACATATTGCAAAATAATAATTTAAATCGAATCAATTATTTTATTTAAAGTATTACTAGGTCTTAATGCATGTTTTACTTTTACATCATTTGGTAAATAATATCCACCTATATCAATAGGTTTACCAACTGTTTGAGCAATTTCTTTTATGATAATATTTTCATTTTCTGCAAATTGTTTTGCAATAGAAGCAAATCTTTCTTTCAAGTTTTTATTTTCATTTTGTTCTGCAAGTGCTTGTGCCCAATACATTGCCAAATAAAAATGACTGCCTCTATTATCAAGCTCTCCAGCTTTTTTTGATGGTTCTTTTTGATTTTCGAGATATTTACTAACTGCATAATCAAGTGCTTTTGCTAAATCTAAAGCAACTTTATTGTTAAAATTATAACCTAAATGTTCAAGCGATACAGTTAATGCCAAAAATTCTCCTAAAGAATCCCATCTCAAATGCCCAACTTCTAAAAACTGTTGTACATGTTTAGGAGCTGAGCCTCCAGCACCTGTTTCAAACATTCCGCCACCACCTAATAATGGAACAATTGACAACATTCTAGCACTTGTTCCAAGTTCAAGAATTGGGAATAAGTCTGTTAAATAATCTCTCATAACATTTCCAGTAACCGAAATAGTATCTTTTCCTGCTCTTATTCTATCAAGCGAATATTTTATTGCATCATCTGGACACATAATTTTAATTTCAAGATTTTGCAAATCGTATTCCTTAAGATATAATTCTACTTTTTTAATCATTTGTGCATCGTGAGCACGATTTTTATCTAACCAAAAAACAGCAGGAGTATTTGATAATCGTGCTCTTGTAACTGCAAGTTTTACCCAATCTTTAATAGGGATATCTTTTGCCCTCGACATTCTCCAAATATCGTCACCTTCTACATTTTGTTCTAACAATACACAATCATCTTCAGAAATTACTTTTACTGTGCCGTTTTCTTTAATAATAAAAGTTGTAGGATGTGAACCATATTCTTCAGCTTTTTGGGCCATTAAACCAACATTTGCAACGCTTCCCATTGTAGCAGGATTATATTGTCCATTTTTCTTACAATCGTCAATTACCACCTGATATAAAGTAGAATAACAACGATCAGGCACAACGCATTTTGTGTCTTGTAATCTATTTTCTGCGTTCCACATTCTACCACCATCACGAATAACAACAGGCATAGAAGCGTCTATAATAACATTATTTGGAACATGTAAATTAGTAATACCTTTTTCAGAATCAACCATTGCAAGTGCAGGTTGTTTTTGGTACAGTGCCTGAATATCTGCTTTTATTTCATTTTGTTTTTCAACCGGTAATTTTTCTAATCTTGCATACAAATCGGCAATGCCATTATTTTGATTAAAGCCAATTTCTTTTAAAATTTGTGCATGTTTATCAAGTACTTCTTTATAAAACACCTCAACAGCATAACCAAACATAACAGGGTCAGAAACTTTCATCATTGTTGCTTTAAGATGTAGGGAAAGCAGTATTCCCATTTCTTTAGCATCTTTTATTTGTTGAGCATAAAATTCTTTTAATGCTTTTGCCGACATAAAAGTTCCATCAATTACTTCGTTTTCGGTAAATTTTAATCCATCTTTTAAAATAGAGGTAACGCCTTTTTCATTAACAAATGCAATTGTAAACCCATTGTTATTTTTTGCTACAAATGATTTTTCATTACCAAAAAAATCATCAGATTTCATATAAGCCACGTGCGATTTTGATTCACTGCTCCATGGTTTCATCATCTTATGAGGATTTTTTTGAGCAAATTTTTTAACAGATGCTGCCGATCTTCTATCGGAATTTCCTTCACGCAAAACAGGGTTTGCTGCACTTCCCAATAATTTCGAGAATCTTTCAGCAAGTTTCTTTTCTTCATCAGTTTTTGGTTCTTCAGGATAATCGGGAATATTGTACCCTTTAGATTTTAACTCTTTTATTGCAGCAATTAATTGAGGTACTGATGCACTTATATTTGGCAATTTAATAATGTTTGCCTCTTTTGTTAAAGTAAGCTTTCCTAATTCTGAAAGGTAATCGGGCATTCGTTGCTCTTCTTTCAAAAACTCAGGGAAATTTGCAATAATTCTTCCTGCTAATGAAATATCGCGTGTTTCAACTTCTACCCCTGCAGCTTTTGTAAAAGCATTAACAATTGGCAATAACGAGTATGAAGCCAATAATGGTGCTTCATCTGTTTTAGTCCATATAATTTTTGACGATTGTTTTTCCATTTTTATTTATTTTTTAAGCTTTTGCGGTTTGTGCTTCTTTTGCAATTAAATTTAAAGCACTACCTGCTTTAAACCATCCAATTTGCATTTTGTTATAAGTATGTGCAACTTCAAATTCTTCCTTAGTACCATCGGCATGATGTAAAACAATTAGCAAATTTTTACCTTCTTCAAATTTATGTAATCCTTTGATGTCTATTCTGTCATTTTCTTGTATTTTGTTATAATCATCTTTATTAATAAATGTTAAACCTAACATTCCTTGCTTTTTAAGGTTTGTTTCGTGGATACGAGCAAACGATTTTACAAGTACAACTTTTACATTTAAAAAACGAGGCTCCATTGCAGCATGCTCACGCGATGATCCTTCACCATAATTTTCGTCGCCTACCACTACTGAACCAATACCCTTCGATTTATAATATCTTGCAACTTTTGGAACTTCGCTATATTCGCCTGTTAATTGATTTTTTACAGAATTTGTTTTTTCATTAAAAGCGTTAACTGCACCAATTAGCATATTGTTAGAAATGTTATCTAAATGACCACGATACGAAAGCCAAGGACCAGCCATAGAAATATGGTCGGTAGTGCATTTGCCTTTTGCTTTAATTAGCAATGGAAGATCCAAATAATTATTGCCATCCCATTCTTTGAAAGGTGTTAAAATTTGTAATCTGTCCGATTTAGAATTCACATTTATTGTAATTGAAGAACCATCTTTTGCTGGTGCTTGATAACAACCCTCAACAACTTCAAATCCTTTAGGAGGCAACTCCAAACCTTTTGGAGCATCAAGTTTTACTTGCTCGTTGTTCTCGTTTAAAATTGTGTCGGTAATTGGGTTAAATGTTAAATCGCCAGCAATTGCCAAAGCAGTTACCATTTCGGGTGATGCTACAAAAGCGTGTGTATTAGGGTTTCCATCGGCACGTTTTGTAAAATTACGATTAAATGAATGTACAATTGTGTTTTTTAATCCTTTGTCGGCACCTTCCCTATCCCACTGACCAATACATGGACCGCAAGCATTTGCAAAAACCTTTCCTCCAATTTTATTAAATACATCAATAAAACCATCGCGTTTAATTAAATGATGAACTTGTTCTGAACCAGGAGTAATAGTAAACTCAGCTTTAACTTTTATGTTTTTTTCACCAGCTTGTTTTGCAATAGAAGCTGAACGTGAAATATCTTCGTACGAAGAATTTGTACAAGAACCAATTAATCCAACTTCAACTTTTGTAGGCCAACCATTTTTAGCGGCTTCTTCTTTCATTTTCGAAATTGGAGTTGCTTTATCAGGTGTAAATGGACCATTTAAATATGGTTCTAACTCCGATAAATTAATTTCTAAAACTTGGTCGAAATATTTTTCTGGATTTGCATAAACTTCAGCATCACCGGTTAAATCATTTTTAATGTTATTTGCTAAATCGGCTACTTCATTTCTTCCAGTTGCACGTAAATAACGTTCCATTGATTCATCGTATCCAAAAGTTGAACATGTAGCACCTATTTCGGCACCCATGTTACAAATCGTTGCTTTGCCTGTGCATGAAAGCGATTTTGCACCTTCACCAAAATACTCAACAACACAACCGGTTCCACCTTTTACTGTTAAAATTCCAGCAACTTTTAAAATAATATCTTTTGCTGAAGTCCAGCCGTTTAATTTTCCTATTAATTTTATTCCTATTAATTTAGGGAATTTAAGCTCCCAAGCCATGCCAGCCATTACATCAACAGCATCTGCACCACCAACACCAAT
>JAVHRJ010000553.1:0-1797 GCA_036171595.1 Bacteroidales bacterium | reverse complement strand
ATAAATTCAGGGTAACGCAAAGGTGTAACGTCATGCTGAACTTGTTTCAGCATCTGCTGAATAAACCATAGTGTTTAACTCATAACATTGAGCAGACCCTGAACTAAATTCAGGGTGACGTATACATTAACCGTCATGCTGAACTCGTTTCAGCATCTAATTAATAACCTACATTTTAAATTTATACAGCAAATACCTAAAATAATTCCATGTAGTTCCCATACTTTTATCAATATTCGCAAAATAAAAACCACGTCTAATTCTCCAGTTTAATTTATGAAGTTCTTCTTTTTCGCGTAGAGCAATTGACTCAATAGCAAAACGAAAATCCTTATGGTATGGGATTTCTTTTTTGTTAAAAATGAATTCATACAAACTTATGGCCCCACTCAAAAAGGGGCTTTTTTGTTTTAATTCGTGCAAATTGTTATTTATTTTTATTAACTGACCAATATCTACTAACCAGTATAAACTATTCCATTGGTGTATAAAACCGTGTCGGCAAACATATTTAACATGTTCTTCAAAATTTAATGTTGGAATTTCTGTATTGTTAAGTTTGATAATTTTCTTATTTTCATAGATATAATTAAAGTCGAAAGAGTTTAATATTTGGTATGGGGCAAATTTCCAATGAATCTCAATTGGTATATTTGTTATTGGATTTACGAATGCAATTTCATTTGAAAATTTTAGGTACTGCTTAAATGATTTATTTAGATTTGGCAATGGATGAACTGATTTATATCCATTCTTTAATAAAACAGCAATAGTTTTTTCTAGTTCTTTACTTTCAATTAAAATATCTAAGTCAATACTTTGTCTGAGTGTAGGATCATTATATAGTTGAAGAGAAAAGGCAGGTCCTTTGATAGCAAGCCATTTTATATTATTTTCATTAAAAACTATTCCAATTTTCATTAACTCCGAAACAAGTTGCAAAGAACGGCTTGTAACCTTTAATTGCATATTGTTAATTTTATTAATTACATCTTCAGGAAAAAGTATCGAGTTATTTTTAATAAAAGAATAGGTAAAAGTATTTAACCTATGCCTTTTCATTAATTGTAAAAACAAATCCCAATCGATAACCGGCAATAAATCTTCAGCTTTCCAACGTTCGCTACCGCAACATACAAGCACCATTTTTAACTCAGGTGGGTAGCTTTCAATTATTTTATTTAATTTATTCATTTTCTATAATTGAAAAATAATTGAAAATTTACTCTTGAAAATCAGGCTCCCTTTAGGGTTGGGGTAAAACTGATTTTCAGCTTTCCAGCGTTCGCTACCGCAGCAAACTAGTAGGAACTTGAGTTCTGGAGGGTACGATTCTATTATACGATTTAGCTTTTTCACAGAACAAATTTACTTATTTTAAATACTAAAATTCAAGAATTAAACCCCAAATTATAAACAAACATCAAAAATCAATGTTTAAATCTCAATTTTTTCTCAAACTTTAAAAATTTTATAATTTCCATAATTATCTATTATATTGAATTACCCAATTCTCCCCACCATTAAACATAACTAATTTCAGAATCTTTGTTTTTTCCAATATAAATACAACAACGTGCAAATACATATATTTTTCGCTAATCACTCAGAGTGACAAAATGCATTTTTATTTGTCCATATATAAAATCATAATCAATCCGCGTAAATCAGCGTCTAAATATTTTTAAACCCATTTTATCCGTTCAAATCCGCGTAAATCCGCGTCCAATTTTTTTCGTTCAAAGGGCTCTCATTGAAAAGATTCTTCGCTAATCACTCAGAATGACAAAGGTATTT
>JAVHRJ010000552.1:0-1797 GCA_036171595.1 Bacteroidales bacterium | reverse complement strand
CAGATATGCAGCTTAGAAAATGTTTACATACTAAATAACTAAACGATTAATAAACCCGAATTATCTCTTGATAAGTCTGAAAAGATGCGTCTCGTAAATGTTATCAGCTTTTTGGGTGTACCCATTTGTTTGTTTTATTCAGTATTATTTGGAATGACATCGCACTATTTTCATTCCATAGTATTCTTTTGTGGCCTGTTTGTTTTTATCATCCCAATTTTAATAAATTCCTGGAAAGGGTTAAAGCTTTCAATACCTGTTGTAACAATTTCGGTACCAATATTTTGGACATTTGTCACCATTATCTCGGGAAAGGAAACAGGCTTTTATCTTGGATTTATAGTATTTTGCCTTCCTCCAATATTATTCTTCTCCACCTTTCGCGAATCATTATTCTATTTATGGACTGGCATTATTCTATTTATTATATCAATGATTGGGTTGATGATTTTCCCTCCTTTGGATATATTCCCATTCGCAACGGTAATTTTTCTGATTAATTTAATTATGGTATTTTCTACAATCATAATTATTATCTATTTTTTTAAAAAAGAATTAGATGAAAGCAGAATAAAAGTTCTTGAAAAAAATCGAGAAATTTCCGATTCAATTATTTACGCCAAAAGAATTCAAAATGCCATGCTTCCGGCCGAAAATATTTTTCAAAAAATATTCTCGGATTACTTTCTCATATACAAACCGAAAGATATTGTAGCCGGTGACTTTTATTGGATTGAGGAGGTTGATGGGAAGATATTAGTCGCCGCTGCAGACTGTACTGGTCATGGTGTTCCCGGCGCTTTGGTCAGTTCTGTTTGTTATAATGCTTTAAATAAAGCTGTGTTTGAATATAAATTGACAGATCCTGGAAAAATACTTGATCTGACAAGACAATTTGTAATTGAACAATTTTCAAAAACAGAAGAAAAAGTTAAAGACGGAATGGATATTTCATTTGCTTCATTTGATAAAGCTACGGGGGAAATAATCTGGGCAGGAGCAAATAACCCACTATGGTATTTTCAAAATGATGAACTAAAAATTATTCCTTCTAATAAGCAGCCAATCGGCATAACTGAAAATCCTAGCTTATTCATTTCTCATAAGATTAAGCTGTCACAAGGCGATTGCTTTTATTTATTTACCGACGGCTTTGCAGATCAGTTTGGTGGACATGAAATATACAGTGGACAAATGGTAGACGCAGAACGAGGCCTGGGTAAAAAATTCAAATACAAACGAATGAAGGAAATAATTTTGGCCAATTCCAACAAGACAACGTCCATGAGCGAGCAAAAAAATATATTGAACAAAGCTTTTGAAAATTGGAAAGGCAATCTGGAGCAAGTGGATGATATACTTATAATTGGAATTAGAATATAATTTCGGTTAAAAATTTCCAATACTCAAAATATACTTTTTCTTATACCTCCTTCTCACCCAGAGATAGTAATTCTAATATAATGATGAAATATCGGAATCATGATACCATATAAAAAAATTAAAAAATTAAAATCCTCTTTTTTTATCAGCATTTTAATTATAATATCATGCACTTTACAGGCACAGCAAGTCAAAATTGACTCGATGCTCTATATTTTAAAATCATCAAAAGAAGATACTTCCAAAGTAAATGTATTGAATACAATTTGTAGACAATACATCAATAATGGAAATTATAAACAAGCTTTACAATATTCGGAGCAGGCAAAAAGCCAGGCCGAAAAATTAAATTTTAAAAAAGGAATGGCAATTTCATTCTATAATTTTGGAATAATTTATCATAACCAGGGGAAT
>JAVHRJ010000551.1:0-1797 GCA_036171595.1 Bacteroidales bacterium | reverse complement strand
TGTGAATCTGTGGCTATTTTAAAGTTAATTTAGTGGCTGAGTAGTTACAAATTTTGTTCATGATGTTTTTTTTGTAAGCATTGGCTATAACTATTGGTTAAGTCCAACTCTAATTACATACAAACAATTATAAATATTTACAAGTAATTATTTTCAAATATAAACAAATATCGAACAACGATTAACGAATCTCGAATACTGAACAAACATAAAACATAGAACCACGAACAATAAACTTTTCAATTTTTTATTTCAAACTCATCAGCATCTTTCCATGCTGAAAATTTTTCTAATGCATCTTTTAAATGAGCAAGATTAAATTCTGAACTAATTATTTCTTCGTTAAAAGGTTTAGCCGAAACTATTATTCTACCTGCATAATCTAAAATCATACTATCGCCAGTATGCGAAATATTATTTCCATCGTTTCCAACCCTGTTTACAGCGGCAATATAACATTGGTTTTCCATTGCACGGGCTATAAGTAATTGCTTCCATGCTTCGTTTCTACGCTCAGGCCAGTTTGCAACTAATAAAATTGCATCGTAATCATTTTTATTACGCATAAAAACAGGAAAACGTAAGTCGTAACAAATTTGCAATAAAAATCTAAATCCTTTATAATTTATTATAATTCTTTCATTACCAGCCGTATAATCGTTATTTTCGCCGGTTATGCTAAATAAATGCCGTTTATCGTAATAATGAATTTTTCCGTTAGGTTCAGTAAAAATAAAACGATTAAAATATTTATTATTTTCCTTTATAATAACACTGCAACAAATCGCAAAATTATTTTCATTTGCTTTATTTTTTAACCAAATTATGGTTTGCCCATCCATTGTTTGTGCAAGTTGTTTGGGATTCATCGAAAAACCTGTTGTAAACATTTCGGGTAAAAGCACTAAATCTGTTTTTCCTTTTAAGTCTGAAATTTTTAAATTAAAATTTTTGAGATTTTGTTCTGGATTTTCCCAAGCTAAATCGCTTTGAATTAACGATACTTTAATTGTGTTCATAAAATTAATTTTCTAAAGTAAAACGAGCGGGATATTTTGCTTGTACGCCAATATAATGCTCTTTAATTATTTTAACATCCGAATCGAAATCACCATTTGGATTAAAAACAGTAATAATACCAAGTTGTTTTTTACCATAATCAACAGTCGAAACCACAATAGGAACTTGTGCCTGAGTTGCTATCTGATAGAATCCTTTTTTCCATCGCTTTACTTTTTTACGTGTTCCCTCGGGAGTGATTACAAGAAAAAATGTATCTCGTTTTTTATATTGCTCAACCATTTGTGCAACCATATCATTATGTCTGTCTCCTCTTTTTACCGGAATAGCACCTAATGCCCGAATAATTGGACCCATAGGAAAAAAGAAAAACTCTTTTTTAATAATAAATTTTGCATTTATCCCAAAACTATGTAAACCAAGCCATCCCATTATAAAATCCTGAATACTTGTGTGCGGTGCGGCAATAACCAGAAATTTTTTCAAATCAGGAGCCGAACCAATAAGTTCCCATCGCATTAGTTTTAGAATGGTTTTAGCAAATCTTTTAGCAGCCATTATTTGATTTAGGATTTTTTGTATGGCAAATATAGTTTAAAGTTTTATTTAATAAATAGCAAAAAAAACATATACATTTGCTAACGCTTGCTTCCAGCGAGTGTGAAGTTAACAATTAACTTTATCACTCGCTGGAAGCGAGCGAGTGTTAAGTTTTAAAATGAATTATTAATAATTCTCAGCTAATAACTCAAAATAACTTTTTGGATGCAAACAAGC
>JAVHRJ010000550.1:0-9347 GCA_036171595.1 Bacteroidales bacterium | reverse complement strand
CATAATTTTTTTTCTATATAATTTACAAAAGTAGAAATTAAGATGCAATTTTGTAGCAATTCTTTTTAATAATTTTATTTGTAATATTAATTAAATATTTTTTTTGAAAATTGCTTTATAATGCCACATAAAATTAATATCGACAAGTTTATTTCGTTGCCTTTCCCAATTTTTGATGTTCGTTCGCCTATTGAGTTTAATAAAGGTCATATTCCAAATTCAATTAATTTACCTTTATTTACAAACGAAGAACGAGCAATTGTTGGAACTGCATATTTTAAACAAGGCAGGAGCGAGGCAATAAAAATTGGTTTAGAAAAAGTTCAATCGAAATTAGTTGATTTTATTGAAAGTGTTAATAGTTTTACATCTAATAAAGATATAAGAATTCATTGTTGGCGTGGTGGTTTACGTAGCCAAAATATGGCATGGTTACTAAAAATGGCTGGTTATAATGTCTATTTACTTGATGGTGGATATAAAAGTTATAGAAATTATGTGTTAAAATATTTTGAAAACAAATTTCCGTTGATTGTAATTGGAGGTATGACAGGAGTTGGTAAAACAGAAATTCTTAATATTTTAAAATTAAACGGTGAGCAAGTTATTGATTTTGAGGCATTAGCTAATCATAAGGGTTCTGTGTTTGGACATTTAGGTCAACAAAATCAGCCTACAACCGAATATTTCGAGAATTTAATTTTTTACGAATTATCAAAATTTTCGTTTAATAGACCAATATGGGTTGAAGATGAGAGCTTTTCGGTTGGTAATGTATTTATTAACAAGTCGTTATTTGAGCAAATAATTAAATCTCCAATTGTTGTAATTGAAAGGAGCGAAAATGATAGAGTTACAAGATTAATTGATGAGTATTCACATTTCGATAAAGACTTATTGATAAATGCTATTAATAGAATTGAACGAAGAATAGGTGGTGATATTTGTCGAAAAATTATCGAAGATATTAATAATGAAAATTTTATAAATGCAATATCAACTATTTTAAAGTATTACGATAGGCATTATTTATTAAATTTAAATAATAATAAATTATCTTTAAAAACATTTTTAAATATTGATAAGCTTTCTAATAATGAAATTATAAGTAAATTATTAGAAATTTCTGAAAAAATAAAATATGGAACAAATTAAATTAATGCAGTTTAGCCCTGGTTCGGGTTGTGGATGCAAAATATCACCAAAAGATTTAGAATCAATAATAAAAAATATCGATAACCCATTTATTGATAAGCGTATAATTGTAGGAAATGGTTCGAAAGATGATGCTGCAGTATTTGATTTAGAAAATGGTCAAGCACTAATAAGCACTACCGATTTTTTTACACCTATTGTTGATAATGCTTATGAGTTTGGTTATATTTCTGCTGTAAATGCTATTAGCGATATTTATGCAATGGGTGGTAAGCCATTGCTTGCAATTTCGATATTATGCTGGCCTCTTTCTAAAATTCCGGCTTCGCTTGCTCACGATGTGATTAAGGGCGCTACTGATGCTTGTGCCGAAGCAGGAATTAATCTTGCTGGTGGACATAGCATTGATATACCCACTCCAATTTTTGGGTTAGCTGTAAATGGAATTATCAAAAAAAATAACATTAAGCAAAATAATACAGCTACTGAAAATTGTGCTATATTTTTAACTAAACCATTGGGCATTGGTTTGTTATCAACAGCTTTAAAAAAAGATTTGTTAACTCCAAACGATTTAAATGTTGCAATGCAATGGATGAAAACTTTAAATAAAGCTGGCCAAATATTAGGTGAGTTAAAATATGTAAAAGCTATGACCGATGTAACTGGTTTTGGTATAGGTGGGCATTTGCTCGAAATTTGTGAAGGTAGTAATATAAATGCCGAAATTTATTTTAACGAATTGCCTTTAATCGATGGACTTAACAAATATATTGAATTAAAGACTATTCCTGGTGGTACAAATAGAAATTTTGCAAGTTATGGTTCAAAAATATCGGCAATGACTGATTATATTAAAACAATAATTTGCGATCCTCAAACAAGTGGGGGGTTGTTGTTAATTGTTGAAGAAGAAAAACAAAATGAAGTTTGTAAAATTGCTATTGAAAACAATTTTTATTTAAAGCAAATTGGAAAAACTTTAAAAAGAAATAACGACGATAATGGGTGTTATTTGTTTATTAAATAATTTGTTAATTTTGAAGATAAATATTTTAAAATGATTTCTAAAAAAACTCAATATTCTTTGTATGCACTTACTTATTTAGCTAGAAAATATAATGATGGCCCTGTGTTAATTAGTGAAATTGCACAAAAAGAAAAATTGCCAAAAAAATTTCTTGAAACAATCCTTTTGGAATTAAAAAATATGGGAGTTGTTAGTAGCAAAAAAGGAAAAGGTGGTGGTTATTACTTAATTAAAAAGCCCGAAAATATTAATTTTGCCGACATAATCCGTTTGTTTGATGGGGCAATTGCACTTTTGCCTTGTGTTACTTATAATTATTACGAATCGTGCACCCAATGCAAAGATGAAAATTTATGTGGTGTACGAGGTGTTGTTAAAGAAATTCGCGACAAAACAGTTTCAATTCTTAAAAATATAACTTTAAAAGATATTATTGATAGGGAGGAAAAATTGTTTAATAATAAAAACAAAGAAACTGATTAATAGACCTAACAGGTCTTTGAGACTTGTTAGGTCTTGCAAAAATAGATTTTGAAATGGCTCAAGAAAATTTTAAAATAGGCAATATTTATCATGTTTTTAATAGAGGAAACAATAAAGAGAATATATTTTTTGAACAAAAAAATTATTTTTATTTTTTGAATTTAATTGAAAAGTATCTTTTGCAAGTGTCAGATATTTACTGCTATTGTTTGTTGAAAAATCATTTTCATATTTTGCTAAAAATAAAAAATGAATATGAAATGCCCGAGAAATATAAAAGTAAAATTTATTTGCCATTTTCTAATTTATTTAACTCTTATTCAAAAAGCATTAATAAAGCATATAATAGAACAGGAAGTCTTTTCCAAGAACATTTACATAAAAACATTGTTTTAGATGAAGAATATTTATTGCAACTAGTTGCATATATTCACCTAAATCCAGTAAAACACAAGTTTACTGATGATTATAAAAATTATCAATTTTCTTCATTTAAAGATTATAAAAATAATTAGAAAACATTTGTAAATAAGCAAGTTGTATTTAATTTGTATAATAATTTTGAAAATTTTGAATTTTGCCACGATATAAATAAAATTAAATACGAAGGAATAATTAATGAAATTGAACTTTTAGATTATGAAAATAAAAGAATTTAATATTTCTCAAGTAGTGAGACCTAACAAGTTTTTAAAACCTGTTAGGTCTTGTAATACAAAATTTGAAATAATTCTTTATTGCAAAGACCAGCAAAAAAGTCGCGATTTTTATTCGAAAATTTTAAATCAAGCACCTATTCTTGATTTATCAGGTATGACAGAATTTCAATTAACTTCAGAAGTAAAGCTTGGGTTAATGCCAGAAAGTGGAATTGTAAAAATATTAGGAAATAAAACTCCTAATCCTGATTTAGGTAATGGTATTCCACGATGCGAATTATATATTTATGTAGAAAACCCTGACGCTTCATTTATTAACGCAATTAATTTTGGGGCAAAAGAAGTAAGCAAAGCCGAGTTGCGCGATTGGGGCGATATTGTTTCGTATGTTTCAGATATTGACGGGCACATAGTAGCTTTTGCAAAAAAAATATAATCTTTGTAATTATAAAATAAACATAGCTTAATTAAAAATTATGTATCGATTTATATTTGCTTTATATCTTATTTTTTATTGTCTTTTTGTAAATGCAAATAATATTGACAGTCTTATTCTTTCTTACAATTATTTAAAAGGGATAACTAAGGTAGAAACAGCTATTAAAATTGCAGAACAATATTCTGATTACAACAAGAGTGTTAATTTTATAGATGAAGCAATAAAATTATCGATAAAGCTCAAAAATGATACGTTAATTAACAAATCATTAATTTCAAAAGCTATTATTCAGTTTAAAAACAACAAGGAAAAAGATGCTTTAGCCACAATTAATATTGCAATTTTAGAAAGTGTAAAGTCTAAAAATAAAAAGATTGAGGCAAAAACTTATGTTAAGCTTGCTAAGTTAGAAAATAGATTAGGAAATGTTAATGGGGCTAAAAAATCTTTAAAAAAGTCAATTGAGTTATATTATTCAATAAATGATAAAGCTGGGTTAGCAGATGCTTTCGATTTGTTGGGCACTTTGTTATACGAAAATGAAATATACTCTGAAGCTATAGTCTCACTTAAAAAAGCAATTTGTTATTACGACTCAATTTCAAGTAAATTAAATAAAGTTCGATTATTAAATATAATTGGCAATATGTATAAGTTTCAATGTAATTATGATGTTGCATTAAAATATTATCATGAAAGTTTAAGGTGTAGCGAAGAAACGAAAGATTCAATTGGAGTTTCTGTTGCTCATATTGGCATTGCTAATGTTTTTATGAATTGGGGTAATTACGATAAAGCATTAGAAAATTATAAGATTTGTTATAACAATAGTCAGAAAATAAATCATAAAAGTGGAATGTCGTCGGCTATGATTGGCATAGGAAATGTTTATAAACAACAAAACAAAGATAAAGAGGCCATTCAATCATACGAAAAATCGCTAGCTATTGAAAAAGAAAATGAAAATCCAGAGGGTATTGCCTTAGCTATGTTAAATATGGGAGATGTTTATTACAATCAAGCTAGTTACTACAAAGCATTATTTTATTATAAGGATGCGTTAAAAATAGTAACAGAGATTAATAACAACATTAGAATTTCGCTTGTTTTATTGCAAATTGGACAAACATACCAAGCAATAGGTGATAATTCTATTGCTGAAAAATATTATAAAAATAGTATCGATGTGGCTACTAAAATTGAGTATAATCAAGTTATTTTAGACGATTTAAAATATTTGTACTTATTATACAAAAAGCAAGGAAATTTATCGAATGCAATAGAATATTACGAAAAATATAACAATTTAAAAGATACATTATTTACTGCAAATAGCCAGAAACAAATTAACGAAATTCAAACAAAATACGAAACAGGAAAAAAAGAGCAGGAAATACAATTGTTAAATAAAGATAAGCAATTGTCTAATTTGCAAATAGAGCAAAACAAAAAGGAAATTAATCATCAACGAATTTTAATTTATACTTTTATTATTGGGTTAATTTTAATATCCGTTTTTTTAATTTTACTATTTCGCTTATACAAAGAAAAAAAGAAAGCAAATATTAAACTTTCAGAGCTTAATCAGGAAATATTAACACAAAAAGAAGAAATTGTTACACAGCGTGATATTGCAACCGAACAAAGAGATATGATTTCGGCTCAGAAAAATGAAATTACTGATAGCATTCATTATGCAAAAAGAATTCAACGTGCTTTGCTTCCAATTAAAGATTATTTAAACGAAATACTTGAAAATTATTTTATTTTTTTTAAGCCAAGAGATATTGTTAGTGGCGACTTTTATTGGGCTCGAAGAATTGGAAGTAAAACTATTGTTGCAGCGGCCGATTGCACTGGACATGGCGTGCCTGGTGCATTTATGAGTATGTTGGGAATTGCATTTTTGAAAGAAATAACTAATAAAGGAATTTGTAGTCCAGATATTATTTTAAACGAATTAAAAGAACTTGTTGTTTTATCGCTTCACCAAAGGGGAATGGAGGGCGACACCAAAGATGGAATGGATATTTCGCTTTGCACTATTGATAGAGCTGAAATGAAACTCGAATATGCTGGAGCAAACAATCCTCTTTATATAGTTAAAAAGTTAAAAGTAGAAAGTTGTAAAGTTGAAACTCAATCATTAGAAAATAATGAACTTTCTAACTTTAAAAACTTTGAACTTTATGAACTAAAGGGTGATAAAATGCCTATTGGCTACTTTAGCGAAAAATCGGAGCTTTTTACAAAAAAAGAAATTTCAATTTGTAAAAGCGATATGATTTACTTATTCTCCGATGGTTTTGCAGATCAATTTGGAGGTGCTAACAATAAGAAATTTAAATACAAAGCCCTCAAAACTTTATTAATAAACAATTCGCATAATAACTGCGAAAAACAAAAAGAAACAATTTCTTGTGCTTTTGAAAATTGGAAAAGTGATTTTGAACAAACAGACGATATTCTTGTAATTGGAATTAGAATTTAATCGTTTTATTTGTATTGTTATTGTAAATTAAGTTCTAAAAATTAAATTTTTACCACAAAGTTTACAAAGAAAAAACTCACAAAGAATACGAAGAACTCAATAAAATAAATACTTCGAGAACTTTGTGTATTCTTTGTGTTCTTTGTGGTTGGTTCTTTAGAACCTATCTAAATTAAATGATTTACAAGTATTTGTTTAAAAGTTCAAATAGAAAATCAATATCTATAGGTTTTGAAATATAATCGCAACAACCACATTCAAAAGCCATTGCTTTTTCATCGGCAAAAACATAAGCCGATTGTGCAATTATTGGCACGTTGTTATTTATTTTTTTAATTTCTTTTGTTGCCGAATAGCCATTTAATACTGGCATTTTTAAATCCATTAAAACTAAATCGATATTTGTATTCGATTTAAATTTTTCTATTGCAACTTCACCATCTTCGGCATAAATAATATTTACATTAGTTTCTTTTAATATTTCCTGAAAGTACATGAAACTAATAATTTCGTCGTCGGCAATTAAAATGGTTTTGTTTTGCCAATTGTGATTTTTTGACTCATTGTTTTTTTCTTTTATTATTTCATTAGCTTTATTGTATGGAATGGTAAAATAAAAAGTAGTTCCGTTATTTAATTCCGATTCAACCCATATTTTCCCTCCCAAAAATTCAACATAAGCTTTTGAAATTGGTAAACCTAAACCTGTTCCAGTACGACTTTCTTTTGGTTGGTTATCTAATTGTCTAAATCGTTCAAAAATTGTATTGTAATCTTCTTCTGGAACTCCTTTTCCTGTGTCTTTAACAAATAGCTCAATAAAATTATTTTTTATGTTGTAACCAATTTCAATTTCGCCTTTATCTGTAAATTTTATTGCATTTGTAACTAGGTTTGTTAAAATTTGATGAATTTTTGTTTCATCTGTTATAACATTACATTCAAAATCTTTTAGTGTTTTGTTAGTAGTTAATAGTAATTTTTTGTGTAATATGTTTGGACTAACAAATTGCTCTATTTCATCAATTAATTTATTTAAATTAAATTCATTAGAATTTGCTTTTAACAAGCCAGCTTCAATTTTCGATATATCAATAATATCATTAATAATTCCGAGTAATTGATGCCCGTTTGTATTAATAATTTCAATAAATTCTTTTCTTTTAATTTCGTTTAAATTTGGTTTTAATAATAGTTGCGAAAAGCCTAAAATACCATTCATTGGTGTTCGTATTTCATGACTCATATTCGCTAAAAATGCTGATTTTAAACGGTCACTCTCTTCTGCTTTTTCTTTCGAAATAGTTAATTCTTCGTTTATTTGTTTGTATTCTTCGTTTTGAGTTTCAATTTCCTCTGATTTTTCTTTTAATTGTAATTCTGTTAATTTTTTTTCAGTAATGTTTATAATCGTACCTATCATAAATAATAAACTTCCATCATTGTTAAACTTAAGCTCGCCTATTCCATGTACCCAAAATGTTTGACAAGTTTTTTTATTTATAATTCGATATTCTTTGTTAAATGTTTTTTTATTTCCAATAACTTCATTTGCGAAGTAAGATAACATCATATCTTTATCGTCGGGATGTATTAAATTTCCCCATCCTTCAACAGAACGAATATATTTTTCATCTATTCCAAAAATTTCATCTAAAATTTCAGAGCTTTTCCAAATTCCTGTTTTAAAATCGAGTAAATAACTTCCAAGTTTTGCTGTTTTTTGTGATTCTCTTAATAATTGAGTGCTTTCTTTTATTTTTTCTTTTTCAATAACTAACTCTTCGTTAATTTGTTTAAACTCTTCGTTTTGTGTTTCAATTTCTTCAGATTTTTCTTTTAATTGAATTTCAATAATTTTTCGATCAGTTATATCTCTAGTTATAGATAAAATATGTGGTTCATTGTTTATTTTTATTAATGAAGCCGACATTAAAGCTGTTTTAATTGAACCGTCTTTACATTTAAATTTTGATTCTAAATTACGAACTTCACCTTTTTCTTTTAACCCATTAATTAACTTTTCGCGGTCCTCGGGTATTGCCCAAATGTTTATTTCAAATGACTTAATGCCTATAACATCTTCTCTTGTATAGCCTGTTACATTTGTAAACCCCTCATTTATATCAACATAAGTACCATCTATTTTATTGATATTTATTGAGTCTGGACTTTCATTAAATGCTGCTTTGTATCTTAATTGTATTTCTTGTACTTTTTCTTTTTCTAGAATTAACTCGTCATTAATTTGCTTATACTCTTCGTTAATTTGTTTGTATTCATCATTTTGTGAGTGTATTTCTTCGTTTTGTGCTTGTATTTCCTCATTAAAAGTTTTAAGCGATTCTTCCATTTTTTTTCTTTGGGTTACATCTTTTGCTATGCTTAAAACAAGTCGCTTCTCTTCTTTTAACACGCTTAATGGAGCCGAACTAAAATCCCAAATTAAAGTATCGCCTATTTTAGTTTTAATTGCATATTCACCTTCTTCTATAGGTTTATCGAGCTTATATAATTTTTCTATATATTTATTAATATCTTCACTTTTAGTGCCGTATGCTTTTGTTGTCCAGTCGTTTATAGTCGGAATATCTTTAATGGTATAACCAGTTAAAATAGTCCATGCATTATTTAATGCAACTACTTTTCCATCTTCGGCATGTATCATAATTGGAAATGGTGCATGTAAAATTGCTTGTTTAAACCTTTTTTCGCTGTTTTCTATAGTCCTATTAATATTTACACTAAACTTATTAATGAAATAAGAACATATAAGTGCTAATACAATTGATAATAAAAATGTTATAAGTGAAATTTTGTAAAATGGTTTTCTTACATCATCAATACTCATTTTAGAAACTATACCCCATTTTAAATTTGGAAGATATTGGTACGTCGAATAGACTAAATTTCCATTATAATCTTTACCTTTAATTTCGCCAGTTAAACCATTTAATGCATTTTTAATAGGTTCTGCAAATTTTGTGTTTATTGGTAAAACTTGACATTTACTATTTTCAAAATAAGTTTTATTTAATAAAAAATAAATGCTGTCGTTTTTTTTTTGTGGAATTAAAACTTATCCATTTT
>JAVHRJ010000549.1:0-2164 GCA_036171595.1 Bacteroidales bacterium | reverse complement strand
GGAAATTTAAGAGCAGAATATATAACAAATGACAGAAACAATCATGGGTATTGGAAAGGAGATTATGCAGAAGTTATAATATTTAATAGACCATTAATTGAATCAGAATTTCAAAGTGTTGAACAATACCTCCGTTTTAAATACGCTCCACCAGTAAATCTTGGACCCGATATTACTGCAAATAATTTTTGCGATACTACTATTCATGCGGGAGCTAGATTTACTAATTTTGTTTGGAATACCGGAAATGCTCCAGATACGCTAGAGTATTTAATCTTAAATCAAAGTGGTAATTATAAAGTTACCGTTACCGATATTTTTGGGTTTACATCAACCGATTCTATTAATGTGATGTTTCCAAACACTTCATTAAACATTAATGATACTACAATTTGTTTTGGTGATACTATTTCAATTAGCCCCGCAATTTCATCGCAAATAGGTTATAGCTACTCGTGGCCAGATTTATCAACAAATGATAGTATTTTAATTTCAACCGCTCAATTTATTAATGTAACCATTACAGACTCACTTGGTTGTGTAAATGTTTCAAGTACTATTCAAATAACATTAGATAGTTTAAAAAATAATATTAATTTAGGAAACGATACAAGCATATGTGCAGGCAATAACATTTCGCTTTTAAATTATCCCGATAATCCAAATAATTTAACATATTTATGGAATAATAATTCTATCGATTCGTTATTAACAATTAATGCATCGGGAACATATTCAATTACTGTAACAAATAGCAGAAATTGTGTTGGCTCGGATTCAATTAATATAACAGTTTCGGGTTCTGCTCCAATTGTCGTTTTTAGTATAGATACGGTATGTTTAGGGAATAATACTTCTTTTACAAACAATTCATCTTTAACATACGATTCGTTAATTTGGGATTTTGGGGATGGTTTTTTTTCAAATGTATTTAGTCCAACACATTTATATAATTTACCAGGTAATTATTGGGTAACATTAACAATGTACAACCAAGGTTGCTCAAATAATTTGTTAAAAACTGCAATTGTAAAATCAAAACCATTAGCCGATTTTTCTTTTACAATTTCATGCATGAACTACCCTGTTGAATTTACAAATATGAGTTCATCACAGGAAAGCGGAATTATTTCAAATTTCTTTTGGAATTTTGCCGGATTACAAACAAGCAATTTAGAAAACCCTTCATATATTTTTACAGATACAGGAAGTTTTCCCGTAACATTTAAAATTACAACATCTAACGAGTGTTCCGATTCTATTACAAAAACATTAAATATTAATAATACCGCTCCTTTGCCAATTGTTAATTTAACGACTCCTATTAATAATTGTTTTGTTATAACAAATAACATTAATTTTTCGTGGGCTTCAATTAATTCCTCTCAATTTATTATAGAAATATCGCCCGATTCTTTTTCTACAATTTTATATGTCGATACAACTAATATAAATCAAATTGCATTAAATTTAATTTTAAATCCTAACCAAACTTATTTTTGGAGAGTCAGAGCATTTAATGTTTGTTATCAAGAAACTATGTCCGATATTTATAAATTTAAATATTTTAATCCAACATTTATTAATGGAAATGTTTTATGGTTATCAGCCGATTCTGTTGATACAATTAACGGAAAAGTTGCAACTTGGTATGATAAAAGTGGGAATGGGAACAATGCTATACAATTAGATACTTTAAAAAGACCAATTGTAATTAATACATTATCAGAAATAAATTATCAACCAGTTTTAAGGTTTGATGGCATTGATGATTTTCTTTCTTTTAGCGAAATAAATTCCATAAGAACTTTATTTTTAATAATAAAGCATAGCACTGGAACATCATCAAATTACCCACCAATACTTGGGCATTCTATTTTTTATGATTTTATTGGGAATACAGATTCTTTATTGTTTTATTATTCTAATTTAAACGATTCTTTAAAACTAGGTGTATTAAAAATTAATAATACAATAACAAATTCTCAATTTGCAAAAAAACCAATAAAATATTCTTTAATTTCTTTAATTTCTGCTGGAAATTTAAGAGCAGAATATATAACAAATGACAGAAACAATCATGGGTATTGGAAAGGAGATTATGCAGAAGTTATAATATTTAATAGACCATTAATTGAATCAGAATTTCAAAGTGTTGAACAAT
>JAVHRJ010000548.1:0-1821 GCA_036171595.1 Bacteroidales bacterium | reverse complement strand
GTAGAAATAAATTCCGCTGGAAAGCTGTGAAGCATTGAAAGAAACTTCATAATTTTTCCATTTGACTTTCTGAGCAAGTCCTATTAAATGATATTGAATAGCTTATTCTAAGTCTATTCCAAGGGATTTTCTCTTGAAAAGTAGTCAGTATGTAACAGATAATTTTCTGTAATCTGCAATTCATCATACCATTGGCCAAGTGTGACATAATATTCCTTCTCTGCTGAGCTTGTGTTCCTTTTCATAATTACTCCATATCTACCAGACACCGAACGTTCATACAGTCCAGTTGTCATCGGAGCTTCTTCTAAAACGAACCTTCCGTCATTAGAAAAGTTTAGTCTGCGTACGAAACCTTCACCACTAAATTGTGTTTTTGTATACCATGTTCCCTGAATATACTTTCTTGCATTTTCGACTGAATTAATTTGTGACGATTCGTTTGAACCATAAGCAAGCAATATAAAAAGTAACATACAGATGCTTGATAAAATTACCCTTGTACCATTTTTCATATTCTAACCTTTTTATAATGAGTAAATGAATTAAATAGTAAAATAAAAAATAAGTAAAAAACCAGATCTAAATAATCAAACATTCCAGGTACATAATGTAGAGCTTGAGCAAATTCCCAAATTATCGCAATTGAAGGAAGAAAATAAATAATTAGTTTACTCATACTATCATTCGCTTCTTTATTGATAACGTTGACAAGCAACATATATGAAAAAATCCACAATCCATCTGGCAACGAATACTTTGCCCAGTTTGGAATATTAATACGATTATAGCTGAGAAAATCTGTTCTTATATCTGATAAAATATTCTTAATTCCTATTGAGTAGAGCCAATCAAATAGAATAAGATTATCTGAACGAAAAAAGATATAAATAGTTCCGCCGATCAATAATGCAATAATACTCAGTGTAATTTGAACTCGAGAACATTTAACTTGAATGAACGATAACTCAACCATTTTTTGACCTATTCTAACTTACAATATTTATAACTTGAATAGATAAGGCATTTAAGTGAAAATTATTTATAAATAGCCTTCCATAAATCTCTTTCAAAAATTTTTATTTTCAAAAACTCATAAGTATTTTCATCTCGGTTAGATTTATGTTCCTTGTTTAATTTAGCATTTTCTTTATTTGTGACCCAAACAACTCTGTATTTATCAATTAGCAACCCATACATATCATCAGCAGTAAAATCATTTTTATCAAAGCATTCTCTGAAATAACCTATTGAATGATAATGTTCATAAGTACATTTTTTTGCTAATAATTTTCTGGTTTTTCCATCCAGTTCCCATTTTAGCAATCCCGTGGTTTTAGCAGCTTTACCTAATTCCTTAACCGCATTTTCAGAAATAAAGGGAAAATCTTTGCTGGGCCAATCCCTAATAACGCGGTTACCAACAAAGGCAAGAAATTCATCAGAATATAGGTCTTTATTAGAATTGTAAATATTTTTTAGTAAAAACAAAACCTCTGCTAAGTGATGCATTCGAATTTTTATATTTTCAAATAATTTTTGATAATCCTTGCATCTGGTTTCAGAAAACAAATCAGATTTAGGTCTCTTTTTGAGATTTAATCTTCTTGCCTTGCAGTTTGTTATTTCCATGTTTTCTCTAACAATTTTTATTAAGTTCCTTGAAAAATGTACTCATAAAGAATCTTCATTGACTTGTCTAAACTTTTTCAAGTTTTTATAATTTTAATGCGAATCAAATACCTGAACAATTAATACAATGCAATTTCTGACGCTATTTTGAAAATTCTTTCTTTTGGTCTTTCCGTAAGAAGTTCATGA